>JAJLLM010000079.1:0-15639 GCA_033837965.1 Pseudazoarcus pumilus | reverse complement strand
CGGTTCTCCTTTCGTTGGCCGGATCGCCGGCAAAACGCCGCACGACCGGAAGGTGTTTGCGCAGCGCGCGGTCCACGCAGCGCGGCAGCAGGCCGTTGATGCGCACGAACAGGCGCTCGGGCCAGCCGAGATAGGTTTCCTGCCGGCCCGAGGTCAGCGCCAGCAGCACCGAGGCCGCCACCTGCTGGGGCGAATCCATGCCCACGCCCAGATCACGGTTCATGGCTTCCACGGCGGCACTGTTCATGTCGGTGCGGGTGGCGCGCGGGGCGACGTAGAGCACGCGGATGCGGGTGTCGGCCAGCTCGCGGCGCAGCGCCTCTGAGTAGCCACGCAGCGCAAACTTGGTCGCGCTGTAGGCGGCATAGCCGGGATAGCCGATGGAACCCAGCGTCGAGCCGACGTTGAGCACCACCGCCTCATCCGCCTCGCGCAGCGCGGGCAGCAGGCGGCGCGTGAGCTGCAGCACGCTGGTGATGTTGGTGGCCACCAGGGTTTCGAGCGCGGCATCGTCCTGATCTTCGACCAGCGCAAAGCCGCCAGCGCCGGCGCAGTTGATCAGGCAGTTCGCATGGCCGAAGGCCCGCGCGGCAGCCGACACCACATCCCGCCCTGCAGCCGTGGTGAGGTCGGCATGCACCACGCTGACCTGCCCCGGAAAGCGGGTCTGGATCTCGCGCAGGGACTCCACCCGGCGCCCCACCAGCAGCACATGCGCGCCTTCGCGACACATGCGCTCGGCCACCGCACGGCCGATGCCGCCGCTGGCCCCGGTGACGACGGCACGGCAATGGTCGAGTCTCATGCCGTCACCTCTTCGCGCAGCCGGGGCAGGCTGCGGAACATGTCGCCGTAGAGGCGATAGACGACCTTCGCGGTGCGTACCACGGCCTCGCGGTCGTCCGGGTGGTAGAGCCGGTTCATCAGGCCCCGGTAGGTTTCCATGTGGCCGATGTCCAGCGATCCGTGCGAGCGCAGGTAACTGAAGGCCGCATCAGGCAGATCAAGCGCCTGCTGGATGCGCCCGGCAGCGTCGGTGGCCAGCGCGATGCTGGTGCCTTCGAGCACCAGCACCATGCCGAACATGCTGACCGGACTGGTGCGCGCGATGCGGTCATACACGTAGCTCACCATCAGCTCGGTGGGCAGCGAGGGGTGGCCCTCGATGACCGGCAACAGGTCGGCACCGCAGGCGCGCAGGTCATTGAGGATCCACTTCTCGTGGCCGACCTCTTCCTCGATGTACTCGGCCACCGCGGTGCGCAGCCAGTCCAGCCGCTCGGCCGGCAGGCCGGCACCGCAGGCCATCAGCAACGGCACGGTGTGCTTGACGTGGTGATAGGCCTCGGTGAGGAAGGCGACGTAGCCATCGAGCGAGACACGTCCGGCCTCGACATCGCGAAAGATCGGCGCCGACAACAGGTAATTGCGCTCGGCGGCAGTACGGTCGAGCAGGCTGTCATAGAAGTTCATGCGGGTTCTCCGGTGGACGTTGCGGGAAGCCGGTCACGTGCGAACAGGCGTTCGATCGCCGGCAGGTAATGGGCAAGCAGCGCGTCGCGGCGCAGGCGGCCGTTGGCGGTGGCAAGCCCGTTGGCGGGGGAAAACGGGATGTCCGTGCGCAGCCAGCGGTGCGCACGCAGGTAGTCCGGCAGCGCGGCATTGACGGCCGCCACGGCCGTAGCCAGATCGGCGTTGCTGACGGCGGCGCTGCGCGGCACCAGCACGGCGACGTTCTGCGGCAGCGCTTCGCCGTGCAGCCAGGCCTGCGCAATGGGCGCGCGCGCAGTGAGTTCGGCCTCGACCCATTCGGGGCTGACGTTGCGCCCCCAGGCGCTGATGAACTGGTGCTTGCGCCGCCCGCGCAGTTCGAGGAAGCCACCCTCGATGTGGCCCAGATCGCCGGTGGCAAGCCACTCCGAAGCAAACGGCGGCTCGCCGACATAGCCGAGCATGTGCGGACCGCGCACGAGCACCTCGCCGTCCGCGTCGATGCGCAGCTCGCAGTGCGGCAGCGGCTTGCCGACCGAACCGATGCGCCGATCCGACGGCGTGTTGAGGCACACCACCGAGGCACATTCCGACAGCCCGTAGCCCTCGAATACCGGCAAGCCCAGTGCGTCCGCACGACGCAGCAGATCGGGCGCGACGCGTGCGCCGCCGACCGCGACAAAGCGTAGGAAGTCGCGCAAGGTTTCGCCCTGCCCGGCCGCCTCCAGCAAGACCTGCAGCAACTGCGGCATCAGGATCAGGCTGTGCGGCCGATGACAGCGCAGCGTGGCAACGAAGCGCGCGGTGTCGAGCGCCGTGCCGCTGAAGCCGACTTCGTGGAGCGACGGCAGGACCACTTCCGCCCCCGCCAGCAACGGCGCATACACCCCCGCCACGTTCTCCAGCAGTACCGCCAGCGGCAGCACGCACAGATGGCGTTCGACGCCGCACCCGGCGGTCGCGGCCCGGATGCCGTCGGCCACCGCAAAAAGGGATTCGGCACCCAGGCACACGCCCCTAGGTTGCCCGGTGGTGCCGGAGGTGTAGGTGATCTTGAGAGTGCCGGCCGGCAGCGGCGGCGCGTCCGCCAGACAACGGCGCGACAGGCAGCCGTCGACCTGCACGAAGCCCTCTGCCAGCCACGGCTCCAGATCGTCGCTGATCAGCGCGTCCACGCCCGCCGTGTCGAGCACATGGCGCAACTGTGCCGGCGAGAAGAACGGCGGCAGCGGCACGCATACGCAGCCGGCGCGCAGCAGCGCCAGATCCCACAGCACCCATTTCAGGCTGTTGTCGCAGGCCAGCGCGACACGCTCGCATTCGAAACGCCGCAGTCTTTCCACGCGCACCTCGACCGCCGCCAGCACCTGCGTGCCGCTCAGCGTATGCGCCGCATCACGCAGCACCACCGCATCGCCGCGTGCGGCAATGGCCTCGAACAGGGCTTCAGGCGACGGCTGCATGCACACCTCCGCATTGCGCCCCGTACAGCGCCTGATGCCCCACCTGGCGGAACACGCCGCGCGCGGTCAGCGTGTCGTAACCGCCGCGGATGGCGCCGGCCATCACGCGCGGACTGCAGTCGTAGTAGCGGCCCCAGTCGTCGCGCTCATCGCCCATGCGCGCCGGGTCGGCGGTGCCGATCACCAGCGGCGCCAGCGCCAGACGCTGGAAGCTGTTCGCCACCTCGGCCGTGGCGGTGAACACCACCCACTCGAAGCCTTCGGCAATCAGCAGATCGGTGAGCGCGACGATGAGCAGGCGGGAATGGCCGGTACCGAGCGCGGCGAGGTTGCCGACTTCGGCAATGCGGCCGCGCGCCACCGGAGCGCCGTGCATGCGCTCGATGTGTGTCTCCACCGGAAGGTCGAGGTAACGCTCCAGAAACAGCGGTCCGCCTGCCGCGTCGCGCACGCCGATGGCGGCGCGGAAACGGCCGGCGGCGTCGCAGAGGGCCAGCAGATCGGGCATAAAATGGCGGATGCGTGCGCCGTGACGCTCGGCAAAACTCGCACCGATGAAGCCTTCCAGCCGCGCGCGCTGCTCCGGCGCGGCGCATTCGCGCACGCGTTGCAGCAGCAGTTCCGGCGCATTGCCGATGCGCGCCAGGGTGGAACAACAGGGCGTTTGGTGCAGCTTCATGCTCTCGTCTCCGAACGATCCGGGGCCGAGTGTTGCCGCGCAGGCTTAAGCCAGGCTTAAGTGCCGCAATAAAGAAGATGGCCCGCACGATCCGTGGATCGTGTGGGCCATCGGGTGCATCCGGGCCGCCCTCCGGGCGGCCCGGCCTGCTTACATGCTGGCGCCGTAGAAGACGTAGTCGGCCTGGTAGCGCACCTGCTGTTCGGCACCGACATTGGCCTTGCCGCAGGCCGCCGTCGGCGCCACACCGCCCTTGGTGTTGAGGCGCTGCACGAAGCTCACGCCCTGCATCGCACCCATGCCCTCGGCCGGCGCGGCCTTGACCAGCTGCAGCGCGATGTTGCCGTCACCGCCGGGGGCAACGCCCTGCTGCTTGCCGGTGATCTTCGAGCCGTCAGCGGCTTCCCAGGTGGGGCCGCCGTAGTACTTGCCGACGGCCTTGTTGTCCTTGTCGAACAGCGTGGCCACCGGCGCGACAAAGGTCCAGGCGTAGCCACCGGCTGCATCGGCCTTCTCGCGGCAGGCGTAGGTGATCTCGCCGATGCCGACGGTCCACAGCTTCATGCTGTTGCCGGCGGGCACCTGCACCGGCGCCGGTAACGCGGCGTTGTCGACCATCGCGGAGGCGGAGCTCGCGCCGACGATGAGGGAAGCGGCAAGAATCGAACGGATTGCAGACATGCTTGTTCTCCTGTGGGGTTGAAACATCATCCGGATCACTCGGCCCCGCACTGCGGGTACCTGCCCTGCCTTACGCGGCGGGCAAGACTGCGGATGCAGTGACACAGGTCACGAATGTAAGGATTCGTTGCTTCTCCCCGTGCATCCAGCTGCGCCCGGCGGACGTATCCCGCTGCGGGAAGACATTCGCCGCGCGGCGGCAGGGCTTAAGATGACGGGGGTTTTCAGCATGGCGAGGCAGGCCGGGTGCTCACGGGCGAGGAAGACGGGATCGGGACGGACGGCACGCACGCTCCCTGCGCATCCGCGCAGGCGAACGCCTACGAGCTTGCCCCCAGCGCCGACGAAGCCCGGCTGCAGGCCTGGATTTCCGGCATCGTCGCGCGCGACGAGAGCGCACTCGCGGCGCTCTACGACGCCCAGGTGGGTCGCGTGTTCGGGCTGACGCTGCGCATCGTGCGCCAGCCCGCACTGGCCGAGGAAGTCACCGAGGACGTGTTCTGGCAGGTGTGGCGACAGGCGCCGCGTTTCGACGCCAGCCGCGGCAGCGTCCTGGCCTGGCTGATGACCATCGCCCGCTCGCGTGCGCTCGATGCGCTGCGCCGCACGACCTCTCCCGAGGTGCATGACGAAGCGGCAGTCGCCGCGGCGGCCGATGCGGACGGCGGCGACGATCCGCTCGACCTGCTCGGCGCCGTCGACGAACGCAACCGCCTGCACGCAGCACTGCAGGGGCTGGACGCCCAGCCCCGTCAGCTGCTCGCGCTGGCCTTCTTCCGCGGCCTCACCCACGACGAGATCGCACAACACACCGGCCTGCCGCTGGGCACCGTCAAATCGCACCTGCGGCGCAGCCTGCTGCAGTTGCGCGAGACCCTGCAGGCCACCATCACACGAGGAAGCAGCACGCCATGAACGAGCGCGACGACCACGACGCACTGGTCGACCTGTTCGCCCCGGCGCTGGGCGACTCACCGCCGTCGGCCGCCGGCGGCATGCGCGAGCGCCTGCTCGCCCGCGCCGCCGCCAGCCGCGCCCGCCACGCCGGCCAGCGCACGGTGCGCACACGCGAGGGAGCGTGGCGCACGCTCAAGGCCGGCGTGCGCGCGAAAACGCTGTACGACGGCCCGCACGGCAGCTCGGTGCTGATCGAACTCGCCCCCGGCGCCAGCCTGCCGCCGCACCGCCATCGCCACCTCGAAGAAGGCATCGTGCTGCGCGGCTCGATGCAGATGGGCGAACTCGACCTCGGCCCCGGCGACTACCACGTCTCCGCCCCCGGCAGCCGCCACGCCACCATCACCTCGCGCGACGGCTGCCTGACCTATCTGCGCGGCAGCTCGCTGGGCAGCACGGTCGGACTGGTGATCGAACTGCTCGGCGGCCTGCTGCCCGGCGAGGGCGCAGCCCCGATCACCGTCACCATCGAGGATGGCGTGTGGCGCCCGCTCGCTGACGGCGTGGAAGAAAAGGGGCTGTGGCACGACGACGAGCTGATCTCACGCTTCCTGCGCTTCGCACCCGGCGCGAGCCTGCCGGCCGTGGCCTGCACCCGCGACACCGAAGTGCAGCTTGTTTCCGGCGAGGTCTTCTGCGGCGACATCCTGCTGTGCCAGCAGGACTTTCACCTGCTGCCGGCGGGCACCGAGCTGCAGGAACTGTCGAGCGATGTCGGCGGCGTGGTGTTCATCCACGGCCGCTTCAGCTAGGGCCTGTTCACAATTGCGCTGGCGGATCGCGTGGGCCTGTATGGCTGTGCCGGCAAGGCGCGCGAAGCAGTCAATGGCCACTCCCTTGACAATGAGCGCAACGCCGCCGGAGCGGCCATACAGACCCACCCGCAGGGCTTGGTCCAAATGGCCCGCATTTCGGCGTTGCGGCTCCTTGCAAGACACCCGGTATTGCGGCGTCGCCGCGCCTTGATCTGCGAGCCATTTGGACCAAGCGCGACCGCCATGGCAAATGTGAACAGGCCCTGGCACCTCAGGGCTGGAGTTCGACCAGCGCCTTGCAGCTTTCGGGATCGAAGGGCACCGAGCAATGGTCGTGTGCGATCTTCCATTCCCCACCCACGCGGCGGTAGCAGGCCGTGCCGCGCATCCAGCCAGAATGCGTGGTGCCGTCGGGCAAGGTGGCGCCGCAATGCAGCAGGAAGCGCGAGAAGGCCACGTCGCCGCCCACCTCGATGTGCACATCCTCGATGCGGAAATGCATGTCGCCGGGGCACTGCTCCATGCAGGCCTGCCAATGTGCCGTCCACGCCGCGATGCCGCGCACCTGCAGCGGGCCGATGGCGTCGAAGGACACCACGTCGGGTGCGTACAGTGCGATCACGCGCGGCACGTCGCGCTTGAGGGCGGCGTCCGCCCAGGTGTCGATCAGGCTGCGGATGCGGGTTTCTTCTTGCTGGACGTTCATGTTGCTCTCCTCGATGCATGACGCAGCAGATGCGGCGTCTTCGATGACTGGTCGAACCAGCACCGCGCAAATCGACATTCAACCGCCCAGTTCTGCCATGCGCCGTTCGATGTGCCGCCGTTCGGCGCCCTGACGCGTCAGCGCCAGCGCCCGGCCCCAGGCGGCCAGCGCATCGTCGTGTCGCCCGAGCCGCCCGCACAGTTCGCCACGAGCAGCATGGGCCAGCGCGTAATCAGCCAGTTCGCCGCATTCGAGCAGCGCATCGACCAGCAACAAGCCGGCTTGCGGCCCGTCGCGCATGGCCAGCGCCACGGCGCGGTTCAGCTCGATCACCGGCGAGGGCTCGACACGCAGCAGCACGTCGTAGAGGCCGACGATCTGCGGCCAGTCGGTGTCCTCAGCGTGTGCAGCCTCGGCATGCACGGCGGCAATCGCAGCCTGCAGGCAATACGGCCCGAAGCGGCGCGAGCCGAGCGCGGTCTCGACCAGTTGGCAGCCCTCGGCGATGAGTTCGGCATTCCACAGGCTGCGGTCCTGCACGTCGAGCAGTACCAGTTCGCCGGCGGCATCGGTGCGCGCGGCGCGGCGTGATTCGTGCAGCAGCATCAGCGCCAGCAGGCCGGCCACCTCGGGCTCCGGCAGCAGTTGCAGCAACAGGCGCGCAAGACGGATGGCCTCGGCGCACAGGTCGGCACGGATCAGCGCTTCGCCGCCGGAAGCCGCATAGCCTTCGTTGAACACCAGATAGACCACGCGCAGCACGCTCGCCAGACGCTCGGGCAGTTCGCGTGCGCCCGGCACCTCGTAGGGAATGCGCGCATCGCGGATCTTGCCCTTGGCGCGCACGATGCGCTGCGCCAGCGTCGGCGCGGGCACGAGGAAGGCACGCGCAATCTCCTCGGTGGTGAGGCCGCACACCTCGCGCAGCGTCAGCGCGATCTGCGCATCGGGCGCCAGCGCCGGGTGACAGCAGGTGAAGATCAGGCGCAGCGGGTCGTCTTCGAGCAGTTCCGGCTCGGCGGGGTCGAGGCTGGCCGGATCGACTTCGGCGTCGGGCTCCTCCAGCGGCTCGAAACGACGCTGGCGGCGGATGCCGTCGATGGCACGAAAGCGCCCGGCGGAGACCAGCCAGGCCGCCGGATTGGCCGGCAGCCCATCGCGCGGCCATTGTTCCAGTGCCGCGCGAAAGGCCTCGTGCAAGGCCTCCTCGGCCAGATTGAAGTCACCCAGCAGGCGGATCAGCGTGGCCAGCACGCGACGCGAATCGGCCCGCCAGACGGCCTCGATCGCGTCGCGCACCGGTGCGCTCATGTGCTCTTGCCGCAGAATTCGGCGCCAGCCCGCTCGATCTCGTCCGGCGCTACCTCGCGCACCCACGCGGCGAGCGACCAGCGATGGCCGAAGGGGTCGACCACCACGGCGTAGCGATCCCCCCAGAACATGTCGGCCGGCGGCATCTGCGCCGTGCAGCCGCAGGCCAGCGCGGTGGCGAACGCGGCGTCGCAGTCCTCCACGCGCAGGTGCAGCGTCACCGGCGAACCGCCCAGTTGCAGCGGACCGGGACAGCCACACTCGGACGAGGCCTCGCCGAGCATGAACAGGGCGTCGCCGATGCGCAGCTCGGCATGCATCAGCGAGCCGTCGGGAAAGCGATACACGTTGACGGCTTCGGCACCGAAGGCGCGCGGGTAGAAATCGATGGCCCGCACCGCGTCGCGGCAGGCCAGGTGGGGAATCAGGGTCATGGCTGCGTCCTCCATCGGGTGTCTCTCAGTCGGGTTGCAGTTCGCGGATCGGGCGCACCTCGATGCTGCCGATCTGCGCCGGGGGGATGCCTGCGGCCACGCGAATGGCGTCGTTGAGGTCTTCCGCCTCGATCAGGTAGAAGCCCGCGAGCTGCTCGCGCGTCTCGGCAAACGGGCCATCGGTGACCGACACCTTGCCGTTGCGCACACGCACTGTGGTGGCGGTGTCGACCGGCTGCAGCGCCTGCCCGGCAATGAAGTGGCCGCTGGCGATGAGTTTCTCCACATAGTCCATGCAGTGGCGGTCGCGCTGCTCACGCATGGGCGCTTCCTCGCCGTAGACCAGACACAGGTATTTCATGGTGTTCTCCGCTGTTTCGGGGGGTTCCCGTATGCTTGTCGAAGCCCGGCCGACGATTTCGACAGGCCCCGGAAAATACTCCGCAATGAATCCCCAAGACCTCGAACTGCTGCTGACCCGCGAGATGCCCTACGGCAAGTACAAGGGCCGCCTCATCGCCGACCTGCCCGGCAACTACTTGAACTGGTTCGCCCGCGAGGGTTTCCCCAAGGGCGAGATCGGCCGCCTGCTCGCGCTCATGCACGAGCTCGACCATAACGGCCTCACCCCCTTGCTCGACCCGCTGCGCCGGTCTTGATCCTACCCTTGCGGGATGTCGGATGGATTAATTGCCTTCCGCCAGCGCCTCGCGCAGGAACTCGCGGAACACCCGCACGCGCGCCGGTGCGTCGCGCCCGCCCACACTGATCGCGAACAGCCGCGCATCAGCCACGCGCCACTCCGGCAGGACGCGTTGCAAGGCCCCGGCCGCCAGCGCCTGCGCAGCAACCGGCGCCGGAATCGGCGCAATCCCGCCACCGGCCACGGCGAGTCGCAGAGCGCTGGCGAAGTTCGGGCACCGTACCGGCGCACGCATGCTGACGCGGTCACTGCGGCCCTTGCGGTCGAGCAGTTGCAGCATCACGGCGCCCGCCGAGGAGCGCGACGAGATCAGGGCGTGAGCCCCCAGATCGGCCGGGGTGGCCACTTCGCCGTGCGCAGCGAGATAGGCCGGCGCTGCGTACAGGTCTATGCTGAATGCAAGTACCTGCGAGGCCCGATATCCCATGTCCGGCAGTTCTCCCGGTGTCGCCCGCAAGGCCAGGTCGATGCGATTGGCGGCCAGATCCAGCGTCGCATCGTCGAGCAGCAGCTCCACCGTGATGCCGGGATGCAAGGCACGGAAACGCACCAGCAGCGCCGGCAGTACGTCCATGCCGAAATCCACCGGCGCAGTCACGCGCAGGTGGCCCTGCGGCTCGCTGCGCGTTGCCTGCGCGGCCTCCATGGCGTCGTCGAGCAGGCGCAGCGATTCGCGTGCGCGTTCGAAGAAGGCCGTGCCCTCTTCGGTGGGCGACACCGCACGCGGCGTGCGCGCCAGCAAGGCCACGCCGAGACGCTTCTCCAGCCGCGACACGCGCCTGCTCACCGAGCCCTTGGTCTCGCCGAGCAGACGCGCCGCTGCCGACACGGTGCCGAATTCGACCACCGCGCAATACGCGCGCACATCGTCCAGCGCGCCACCGAAGGTTTCCGTTTCATCAACCATGAGTTGCATATTAGCCGTCTTACGCACGATTCGTAACCGATGCATGATGCACCCACAGCAACACGACCACACCGCAACACCGACAACGACGCATCCCCAAGGAGAATCGAAATGACCACGCAATCCCCCCTCGCCGGCCTCGGCCGGACCTTCGACGGCCTCTCGCACTTGTCCTGGCCGATCGTGCGCATCGTCACCGGCCTGCTGCTGATGCCGCACGGCGCACAGAAACTGTTCGGCTGGTTCGGCGGTCACGGACTGGAGGCCACCGGCCAGTTCTTCGCCGCCAACCTCGGCATGGAACCGGGCATCGTCTTCGCCTTCCTCGCCGGCTTCGTCGAGTTCTTCGGCGGCCTCGCGCTGGTGCTGGGCCTGCTCACCCGCCCGGCCGCCCTCGGCGTGGCGGTGCTGATGGGCGTGGCGCTCACCGTGCATCTGCCCAACGGCTTCTTCTGGAACGCCGGCGGCTACGAATACCCGCTGATGTGGGGCCTGCTGGCGGTAGCGATCTTCCTGCGCGGTGGCGGCGAAGCCTCGCTCGACCGCAAGCTGGGCCTGCCGATCTGAACGGCCTCCCCCCTCGCAACGAGGCCCGGCGCGTCCAGGCCTTTTTTCTGGAGCACACGAAAATGACAAACCAGCGACTCCCGACCCTGTTCATCCCGCACGGCGGCGGCCCCTGCTTCTTCATGGACTGGAACCCGCCCGACGCGTGGACACGCATGGGCGACTGGCTGCGCGCCGTGCCCGATCTGGTAGGCCAGCGCCCGCGCGCCGTGCTGGTGATCTCGGCGCACTGGGAGGCCCCCGCCTTCACGGTGAATGCGCGCGCGCAGCACGAACTGCTGTTCGACTACTACGGCTTTCCCGAGCACACCTACCGCCTGCAGTGGCCGGCGAAGGGGGACGCCGCGCTGGCCAAACGCGTCACGGGCCTGATCGCGGAAGCCGGCCTGCCGGTGGCGCGCGACGACTCCCGCGGGCTGGACCACGGCGTGTTCATCCCCTTCATGCTGATCGACCCGCAGGCCGCGATTCCGGTGGTGCAGCTATCACTGCGCGAAGGGCTGGACCCGGCCGAGCACCTGGCGCTGGGGCGCGCACTCGCGCCGCTGCGCGATGAAGGCGTGCTGATCGTCGGAACCGGCATGAGCTTTCACAACATGCGCCGTTTCCGCCGTGACAACACCGGATTGGATGCCGACTCCGTGGCCTTCGACGACTGGCTCACCCACGCCGTCGCCCTGCCCGCCGCGGCACGTGACAAGGCTCTGGAGAACTGGGAACAGGCTCCGTCGGCCAGGGCCTCCCACCCCGAAGAGGAGCACCTGCTGCCACTGCACGTCGTGGCCGGCGCCGCGGACGCGGACCGCGGCGAGCAGGCACTGTCGGACCATGTGCTGGGCAGCGCGCAGTCGGCCTACGTGTTCGGCGCGGGCAGAGCCGCGAACTGAAACACTCTGCGCTGCGCCTCGACATGCCGGCGCATGCCGGGCAAGGTGTCCACACGGGGCGGTCGGGCGCCCTGACACGGAGAAGCCGGCATGAAACTGTTCACCTGCGGAAAGTGCGGCAACCGCCTGTACTTCGACAACACCCATTGCGCGCGCTGCGGTACCACCCAGGCCTTTCTGCCCGACCGCATGCAATTGCTGGCACTCGAACCAACGCAGGGCGGACTGTGGCAGCCGGTGGGGGAATCGGGGGGATACCGTCTGTGCGGCAATTACACCGACCACATGAGCTGCAACTGGGCCGTGTCGGCGCAAGACCCCGAGCGCTTCTGCCTGGCCTGCCGCCTGAACCGCGTCATCCCCGACCTTGGCGTGGCCGGCAACCTTGAACTGTGGCGCACGCTGGAAGGCGAAAAGCGGCGGCTGGTGTATTCCCTGCTGCGGCTCGGGCTGCCGGTGCTGCCGCATGGCAGCGGAGCGGGCGGGCTGGGCTTCGACTTCCTCGCCGACACGGCCTCCCCTGCCGGCGTGCATGAAAGCGTGCTCACCGGCCACCGCGACGGGCTCATCACCATCAACATCGCCGAGGCCGACGCCGCCGAGCGCGAGCGCATCCGCGACCAGATGGATGAGCCTTACCGCACGCTGCTGGGCCACTTCCGCCACGAGTCGGGGCATTACTACTGGGACCGACTGGTGCGCGATACGCCGTGGCTGGAGGACTTCCGGCGACGCTTCGGCGACGAGCGCAGCGACTACGCCGCCGCGCTGCAGGCACACTACGACACCGGCCCGCCTGCCGATTGGCAGCAGCATTTCGTCAGTGCCTATGCCAGCGTGCATCCGTGGGAAGACTGGGCCGAGACCTGGGCGCACTACCTGCACATCACCGAAACGCTGGAGACGGCCTGGCAGTTCGGTCTGCAGATTCACCCACGTGCCGAGCATGACGGACACGCAGCGGTCGAGCATGACTTCGATCCGTTCCGTGAACCGGACATCGCGGCCTTGCTGCAGCAGTGGTTTCCGTTGAGCTTTGCGCTCAACAGCCTCAACCGCAGCATGGGACACCCGCACGCCTATCCCTTCGTGCTGTCACCCATGGCCATCGAAAAACTGGGGTTCGTGCATGAGGTGATCCGCGCCGCGCGCTGAACGACGCATCACGACGCCGCAATCAGCTCGTATGAACGCAGGCGTGCCGCGTGGTCGAACACATCCGACACCACGATCAGCTCATCCGCCGCCGTTTCCGTCACCAGAGCCGCGATGCCGGCACGCACGGTCTCGGGCGAACCGATGATGGAACGCTCCAGCATGCGCTGCGCGTGCAGCTTTTCAGCGCCGTTCCAGTAGGTATCGATGTCGTCGATGGGCGGCTGGCTCAGTGCCCGTGTGCCGCGCACCAGATGGACGAAGGACATCTGCTGCGTGGTCGCCAGCCGGCGGGCCTCGGCGTCGGTATCCGCGGCGATGATGTTCACGCCGACCATGGCATGCGGCCGCTCCAGCTGGCGCGAAGGCTTGAAGCGACTGCGGTAGGTCTCCAGCGCCGGCAGCAGTTGCTGCGGGGCGAAGTGCGAGGCGAAGGCATACGGCAGACCCAGTTCCGCCGCCAGCATGGCGCCGAACAGGCTGGAACCCAGAATCCACAGCGGCACCTCGCTGCCGGTGCCCGGCACGGCCTGCACGCTACGGCTGGCCGCCTCACGCGACAGCAGATGCTGCAGTTCCAGTACATCCTGCGGAAAGTGGTCGGACGCGGCCGGTGTGCGCCGCAGCGCGCGCAGGGTGTCCTGATCGGTGCCGGGGGCCCGCCCCAGGCCCAGATCGATGCGCCCGGGAAACAGCGCATCCAGCGTGCCGAACTGTTCGGCAATCAACAGCGGCGAGTGGTTGGGCAGCATGATGCCGCCCGCACCGACGCGGATGCTGCGGGTGCCGGCGGCGACATGCTGGATCACCAGCGAAGTCGCCGCGCTCGCGATGCTCGGAAAGTTGTGGTGTTCGGCCACCCAGAAGCGCCGGTAGCCCCAGCCTTCGGCATGAGCCGCCAGATCACGCGCATGGTCGAGCGCGCTGCGGGCATCGGCGCCTTCGGTGATGCGCACCAGATCGAGGATGGAAAGCGGGACAGAGGGCATCGACCGTCCTAGAACTGCTGGCTGGGCGAGTAATACAGCACCTGCCCGCACTCCCCGCAGAAGTGCTCGCGCATGTGCGTGGGGTGCGGCAAGGCACGCGGCCGCACGTCCTCCTTGCGGCAATACACGCAGCGCACACGACGGCCGTGCACGAAGGTCGGGTAGCGCGAGCGATACCAGCGCAGGTCGCGCTGCTGCATGTGCTGGAAGGCGCCCCAGCGGATCGCGATCTGCACCAGCACGGCCGCCACCCCGGCGCTACACACCAGCGCCGTGAGCACCGCACTGTGGAACAGGTCATGCACGACCAGCAGCGAGAACGCCGCGATCAGCGGGATTACGCAGAAGAGAGCCAACAGCAGGTAGGTGTAGAACGAGGTGCGGTGCACTGCTGAACCAAGAGAAGCGTGAATCGGATGGCCCGCCCATTCTATCGGCAAAGCCGGCCGTCGCCCCGGCTGCGTGATAGCATCGCCGCGTCCACGCCGGCCACGCCGGCCTCGCAACTGCCACTGGAAACATCATGGGAAAGAGCAAGAACGATTACGCCTACGTCGAGGGCGTCGGCCTGTTCCAGAGCCGCGAAGCGGCGATGATCTACGACTACGTGCTGGCCGCCGAGGGCGGCGCTACCGTGCCGGTGGAATGGACGCGGCTACGCGACGCGATGTTCGGCGAGCTGTCCTTCATGGAGCATGACGAATTCGCGCTGTTCGAGATCGAAGTGCTCAACCCCGCGCTGGCCGAAATCGCCAAACGCACCGGCGACCAGATCGAATTCGAACTGAGCCGCCCGCAACCCGGCGAACCCTTCATCCACTTCATCCACCACGCCGCCTAAACCCCTCACACCGGCTGCGCGGACTGCCCGCCGGGCAAACGCCAGCGCACGGCAGCCGGCGCCTCACTCCGCACAAAGCCGGCGATGCAGGGCATGAACCACCACGCCCGCCTCGTAGCGGGCAACCACCTTCGCGTGGCCAGCCTCGCCCAGCCTGCGGGCGAAAGCCGGGTCGGACGACAGGCGATGCAGGGCGTCGGCCAGCCCATCTACATCGCCCTCCGGCACCAGCAGTCCGTCGACTTCGTGTTCGATCAGCTCCTCGACGCCCCCGCAGGCATAGCCCACCACCGGTTTGCGCCACGCCCACGCCTCGATGACGGTGCGCCCGAAGGTCTCAGGTCCGCCAGAATGCGAAACCGAGGGCACGACCACCATCCGGCAGTCGCGCAGCAGGTGCTGCGGATCCGCCAGGTAGCCTTCCAGGCGGAAGCAGTCCCGGATGCCGAGCTTGTCGATGAAGCGGTGCAGATGCCGGTTCAGTGAGGCGTCGTCCACCACGCCGCAGGAGAGCACCGACAGCGCTCGTCCCTGCTGCTGCAGGCGATGCACGGCCAGCATCAGATCGACATGCCCCTTGAAGCCGTTGACCGAAGCCAGGTGCAGCACCCGGCCGTCGTCGCGCCCTGACTCGACAGGCAACTCCACCATGCAGGGCATCACGCTGCAGGCTGCGGCGCCGACCGGCTGCACGTGAAACGGCGCCAGGTAACCGCGCCGCGCCAGTACCGCGCGGGAAGGCACCAGCACACATGCGCCGGGCAGGCGCCCGAAGAGGTGATCGAATCCGGTCCACCCGAAATCGCGCACGTAGAGATGACACCGCGCGCCCAGCGCCGGCACCAGTCGGGCCGCCATGGCCGCCACCATCGCCGAGGCATGGGTATTGATCAGCAGCACGGCGTCGGGATGCCGCAGGCACTCGAAGGCCAGCCGCAGTGCGGCTCGGCGCAGCCCCCAGGGCCTGACGGTGTCGGCAAAGCGCAGCAAGCGGGCGCCCTCGGGCAACGCACCCGGCCGGCACAACGCATCGACATGCAGGGGATGTCCGGCATACACCTGCAACACACTGTGCGGCGGCAGATGACGCAGGATCAGCTCCATGCTGCGCTC
>JAJLLM010000078.1:0-12339 GCA_033837965.1 Pseudazoarcus pumilus | reverse complement strand
CGCCAGGCGGCGAAGTCCTCGGCCGGCAGCGGGCGGCTGATGTGGTAGCCCTGCGCGTCATCGCAACGCAACGCGCGCAAGGCCGCCAGTGCGGCGTCGTTCTCGACGCCTTCGGCCACGACGGTCAGGCCGAGGTTGTGCGCCAGATCGATGGTCGAACGCACGATGGTGGCGTCGGATTCGTCGCTTTCCATCGCCATCACGAAGCTGCGGTCGATCTTCAGCTCGTTCACCGGCAGGCGCTTGAGGTAGGCGAGCGACGAGTAGCCGGTGCCGAAGTCGTCGATGGAGAGCTTGAAGCCCAGCGCGGCGAGCCGGTTGAGCGTGGCCTCGGCGCGTTGCGGGTCGTCCATGATCGCGCTCTCGGTGATCTCCAGACACAGGCCGGCGGTGGGTGTGTCGTGGCGCGCGCACAGGGCGGCGATTCGCTCCGGAAACTCCAGGTCGAGCAGGTCGCGCGTGGACAGATTCACTGCAATGCGGAACTGCCCCTGCGCGGGCTGCAGCGCCTGCCACTGGCGCGCGGCCTGTTCCAGTACCCACAGCGTGATGTGGCGGATGAAGCCGGTCTGCTCGGCGAAGGGGATGAAGTCCATCGGCGGCACCAGCCCGCGTTGCGGGTGGCGCCAGCGCACCAGCGCCTCGGCGCCCACCACCGTGCCGCTGGCCACGTCGATCTTGGGCTGCAGGTACATGCGCAACTCGTCGCGCTCCATGGCGTGACGCAGGTCGGTGAGCAGCGACAGCGTCTGGCTGCTCGATGAATCCAGCCGCGCCTCGTAGCGCAGCGTGCCGGCAGCGCGCGCCTTGGCGGCGTGCATGGCGATCTCGGCGCGATTGAGCAGCAGGTCCGCGCCGTCGCCGTCCTCCGGCCAGCAGGCAATGCCGATGCCGGCGCTGATGTCCACGGTCTGCCCGGCCAGCGCCAGCGGCGCGGCAAAGGCCTGCGAGATGTCCGCCGCCTTGGCCTGCGCGCGGGCGCCGTCGGACTCGGCCAGCAGGATCGCAAAGGTGTCGCCGCTGATGCGCGCGACCTGATCGCGCTCGGAGTCGATGCTGGCGTTGAGGCGCTCGGCCACGGCGCACAGCAGGGCGTCGCCGAAGGCATAGCCGAGCACGTCATTGACGTGCTTGAAACGGTCGAGGTTGAGCATCAGCACCGCAAACGGCGCACCGCCGGCAATGGTCTGCGTGAGCGCCTCACGGAACTGCTCACGGTTGGGCAGGCCGGTGAGGCGGTCCCAGTAGGCCAGGCGGCGGATCTCGCGCTGCTGACGTTCGATGCTCGTGCGCATGTGTTCGAAGGATCGGCCGAGCCGGCCCACTTCGTCGTCACCCACGCCCTTCAGGCGCACCGGCGTGTCGTAGTCACCGCGCTGCAGCCGTTCGGTCACGCCGATCAGCTCGCGCAAGGGCTGCGTCACGCGGCGCGCGGTGATCGAACTGCCAAAGGCAAACAGCAGCACGGCCAGCGCGGTAATGGCGGCCAGCGTCACCTGCAACTGGCGGTAGGGCTCGGTGACTTCGCGCACCGAGCGCAGCAGCATGGTCTCCACCCGCCCCTGCTCGGCGCCCGACAGCATCTCGATACGCCGCGCGACGAACTCCTCGCCCTCCAGCTCGACTGCGCCGGACATGCGCTGGCCGGCCAGCCGCGCCGACACCTCCGGCGGCAGCGTGGTCACCACCACGCGGTGCTCGCCGTCCACCCGGCTGGCCATCACCAGATGCAGCGACAGCAGGTTGCGCATGTCGTCGGCTAGCGCCTGGTCGATGGGAAAGCCCATCAGCACCCAGCCGATCAGCAGCGGCGCGCGCACCGGCACCATGATGAATTCAAAGGGCTGGCCGCCGACCAGCGCCATGTGGCCGGTGGCCTCGCTGCCCTGCAGCGCCTCGAACAGCTCCTTGCCGATGCCGGCGAACTCCGCCTCCAGACGCAGCGCAGCCGCGTCGTCGCTGGTGGCGACCAGTTGCAGAGCCGGGTCGAGCAGTGCGGTGATGCGCGCGCCGATGCGCTCGCCATGGTTGCTCAGGGCCGAGCGCAGGGTCTCGGCGTCCTGCGTGGCGAGCGCCGAGCGGAAGCCGAAATCCGCCGCCAGCACGCCGGCGCCCACGCGCAGTTGCTGCGCGTTCTGCTCCAGCACGCGGCGCCACACGCGCTCGCCCACCGTCAGTTCCTGCGCGATCTGGGCGCGTGCGTTGTCGTCGATGGCCGAGCGCACCACCGCGAAGCCGGCCAGTTGCACCAGCAGCAGCAACAGCAGCGACATGCCGACGATGCGGCTGGCCAGCCCCATGTCTTGCCAGCGCCGCAACACCCTCATGGGCGCACTCCGGCCAGGTTGGCGGTGATGCTGGCGCCGCTGGCAGGCAGCTTGAGCGCCTGATCCAGCGGCGGGCTGCCGGGCGGCAGACCGCGGTGCCACACGCGCAGGCGGTAGTCACCCGGCGGGGCGTTCTTCACCACGGCGCGGCCGCCCGCATCGGCGGTGGCGAACCAGGGGGTGTCGACGATCACCACCCAGGCCACCATGTGGTCGTGGATGTTGCAGCCGAGTACGCCGATGCCGGCCTTGTCGAACGCCACGGGTGCTGCCGGCGTGCCGATGTAGAGCTTGATCTCGAAGACCTTGGTGGGCGAGAACGAATACACGTGGTGACGCGTGGTGTCGCGGTTGGGGAAGCTCACCGCCGTGCCGCGTGTGATCACCAGCTGGTCGGGCATGAAGGTCTTGTTCTGCTGCCCGATCTCCTGCTCCGACAGCGGCCTGACGGCCTGCGCCGCGGCGGGCGATTCAAGAAACACCACCGCGCCCGGCAGCGCCGCGCCGCCCGCGCCGGACACCGACACCGTCAGCCCGGCCGCCGCGCAGGGCAGGGCCAGCGCGGCGAACAGGGCGGGCAGCAGGCGACGCATGGCGCGTTTACGGTTCGATGGCGATGCCCAGCAGGGCGCCGCCGTCGCCGATCGGGCCGATCACGCTGGCCTTGCCCGAGCGCAGATCAACGCGATACAGCTGTGTCACGCCGGATTCCGACGGAATCGCCGCGAGGGCGGTATTGCTGAGGTCGGAAACGTCCAGATGGGCGTCGACCACCGTGCCCAGGCCCAGGCCGCCGACGGTGCGCAGCACGCCGGTGTTGGGTGACACCACCGGCTGCTGCCCTTCCGGCGAACCCTGCATCACCAGCGTGCCGTGCGCAGCGTCAATCGCGTAGTTGGTGGTGAGCTTGGCGTTGTCGGCGTTGTAGGTGTAGCCGGCCGCCACGATGTTCGGCGTCTGACCGGCGTGGGCGTCATCGCCGGCATAGGCCAGCACGCCGTCCGGCTGGAAACCGTCGCGGTCGGCGGCGTAATCCACCGCCGCCCCGGTGTCCGGGTGCAGGCGCAGGTTGAAATTGCCGGCCACCACGCGGATGCGGTCGGCCGCCGGGTTGAAATCGAAACCGAAACGGCCCTTCGGCAGAGCAACCGGCAACTGCCCGTTGCCGACCGGGGTGAGCGCCCCGCTGGCGGTGTCCACCGTGTATAGCTGTCCGCCGCTGCCCAGCGCGTACAGCACGCCGCGCGCCACGCGATAGTCGATGCCACGCAGCGTCTCGCCGGCCGCGAGGCCTGACAACGGCAAGCGTTTCAGCACCGTCACGGGGTCGCGCGGGTCGACGTGGATCAGTTCATGGGCCGTGGTGACGGCGTACAGGCTGGTCGGCTCTTTGCTCAGATTCAACGGGGCGGCCAGGGCGGTACTGGCGAGCAGGCCGAGGCCGGCTGCGGCAAGGGTGCGGAAGCTCATGGGCGGCTCCTTCTGTCTCAGGTGGGGTGCGTCGATGGTAGCACCCGCATCCGAACTGATGTGTCACCGCCGCAATCAGTTCCTGCGCCGCTCCGGCAGGATGATGTTGAGCAGGATCGCCAGCAGCCCGCACAGCCCCACGCCCTGCAGCGTGATGCCGTCAAAGTTCAGCGCCAGCCCACCCACGCCGGCTACCAGAATGGACGACACGATCACCAGATTGCGCGGCTCGTCCAGATTCACGCGCGCGTTGATCAGCGTCTTCAGCCCCACGCTCGCCACCGAGCCGAACAGCAGCAGCATGATGCCGCCCATCACCGGCACCGGAATGGTCGCCAGCAGCGCGTTGAACTTGCCGACAAAGGCCATGGAAATGGCGAAGATCGCCGCCCAGGTCATGATCGCGGGGTTGAAGTTGCGCGTCAGCGTCACCGCGCCGGTAACTTCCGAATAGGTCGTGATCGGCGGCCCGCCGACCGAGCCGGCAAACAGCACGCCCAGCCCGTCGCCGGCCAGCGTGCGGTGCAGGCCGGGGCTCTTG
Source organism: Pseudazoarcus pumilus (assembly GCA_033837965.1). Taxonomy (GTDB): domain Bacteria; phylum Pseudomonadota; class Gammaproteobacteria; order Burkholderiales; family Rhodocyclaceae; genus Pseudazoarcus; species Pseudazoarcus pumilus_A. The sequence continues at coordinate 8,001 of JAJLLM010000078.1, read as the reverse complement.
GTGTAGTCCTTGCCCGTCACCCCGCCAATCGCCACCACGTCGCCCACGTGCTCGATGGCCGGCGCAATCGCCACCGGCAGCATGAACAGGATCGCTGCCAGCTCGAAGGTCGGCGCGGTGAAGGTGGGCAGTGCAAACCACGGCGCGGCGGCTACCGCGCCGAAGTCCACCAGCCCGAACAGCACCGCCGCCACATAACCCGCCGCCACGCCGGAAAGAATCGGCAGCAGGCGCAGCATCCCGTGCGCGAACACCGCCACCGCCACCGTGGTGCCGAAGGAGATCGCCGCCACGATCAGCGCCGTGCCATACGGCACCAGCTCGGCCGCGCCGTCGCCGGTGCGCCCCATCGCCATGTTCACCCCCACCGCCGCCAGCGACAGGCCGATGATCATGATCACCGGCCCGATCACCACCGGCGGCATGAAGCGATGCACGATGTCCGCCCCGCGCTTCCACACCAGCCCCGCCAGCGCGAAGTAGGCCAGGCTCACGCAGGCCAGCGCACCCATGGTGGCCGACAGCCCCCAAGTCTGCATGCTGAAGATGATCGGCGCGATGAAGGCAAAGCTGGAGCCGAGAAAGATCGGCACCTCGCGCCGCGTGATCCACTGGAAAAGCAGCGTGCCAACGCCCGCGCCCAGCAGCGCCATGCTCGGGTTCAGCCCGGTCAGCAGCGGCACCAGCACCAGCGCGCCAAAGGCCACGAACAATATCTGCCCGCCCGCAATGGCCTGACGCCAGACAGGCTCTTTCGCCGATTCACTCATGCTTGTTCTCCGCAAGCCCATGCAGGGCGTGGTTGGGTGGTATTCCTGTCATTGCGAGCGCAGCGAAGCAATCCCGCGCTTTGTGCTTTTCGACTCGCTGTGAGATTGCTTCGTCGCCTTACTCCTTGCAATGACAGGCCCCCTCGCAGCCCTCGCGGTGTCATTGCGAGCGCAGCGAAGCAATCTCAAGCCTCAGCCGTGCTTGGTGCCGAAAATCTTGTCCCCGGCATCGCCGAGGCCCGGAATGATGTACCCCTGCTCGTTCAGGTGGCTGTCGATGCTGGCGGTGAAGATGTGCACGTCCGGGTGCCGCTCCGCCATCAGCGCAGCGCCCTCCGGCGCCGCCACCAGCACCAGCGCCCGAATCTGCCCGCAGCCCTTGCGCTTGAGCATGTCGCAGGTCGCCACCAGCGAGCCGCCGGTAGCCAGCATCGGGTCAATGATCAGCGCCATGCGCTCGCCCAGATGGCCCACAAACTTCTCGAAATACGGCGCCGGCTGCAGCGTCTCCTCGTTGCGCGCAATGCCCACCACGCTCACCTTGGCGCTCGGAATCATGTCCAGCACCCCGTCCAGCATCCCCAGCCCTGCACGCAGAATCGGCACCACCGTGACCTTCTTGCCCTTGATCTGCTCCACCTCCACCGGCCCCGCCCAGCCCTGCAGCGTCACCGTCTCCAGCTCAAAGTCCTTGCACGCCTCATAGGCCAGCAGGCGGCCCAGCTCGGCCGTCAGTTCGCGGAATTTCTTGGTGGAGATGTCAGCCTCGCGCATCAGGCCAATCTTGTGGCGGACGAGCGGGTGGCGGATTTCGTGGATGGGCATGGCGGGGGTCCGGCGAATGGGCGCGCGCGAAGTGTATACCGAGCGGTGGGGTTACCGGATGCGCCTGTAGCCGCGTCACCGCCCCGCCCGCAGTCACCGATGGTCCAAACCCGCAGTAATAGGGGGGAGCCGGTGCCGTTGTGCTCATTCAGGGATTCGGAGTGCTGGGCCGTTTGGTTTCGGGGTTGTAAAGTTAAGCGTGGATTCCCGGAGCCGCATGATGGACGCCATCACCTACACCACTGCCCGCGCCAATCTCGCCAGCATCATGGACCGCGTCTGTGAAGACCATGAGCCGCTCATCATCACCCGCAACGGTGAGCAGTCCGTCGTCATGCTCTCGCTTGAGGACTACAAGGCGCTCGAAGAAACCGCCTACCTGCTGCGCACCCTGACCAATGCCCGCCGTTTGTTCGCCGCCGTTGCGCAACTCGACGGAGCTGAACGCGCGCAGCGGACCTGCGTGAAAAGCCTCGCAGGCCCCTCATTTCTTCGTTAGACCTCATGCCAAAGCGCGCGCAAGACATTCATTTCGTCGATCAGCGGGCTCTTGCGCTCGTTGTGGATATTGCGGTGCTCTTGGAGCAGAGCGAGAAAAATAATGGGACATGGCTGGGTAGTGCATTTGCTCGATCCGCAATTACCAACGCAGCGCTGCTACTTGAGTGCGTGTCCAACAGTTGCCTCGGCTCACTGTCCCTCCCGGCACGTCTCCTCGAAGAACTAGACAGGCTGCCCACGCTTTCCAAGCTCGACTATTACCTATTCTCTCGGACGGGCAAGCACATTGACCGTGGCTGTCGCGAAACTGAACTGGCTGCCGACGTGCTAAGGCTCCGCGATCATATCGTCCATCCCAAGTTGAAACCCGGCTCGGTCGCCGGAGTAGGGGGTGAGCAGTATGTGGACTACGGTGCCGCGAAGGCGCTCGGGATTGCGCTCGACAATCGGGAGTGGACGCATGAAGATGGGGCGAATGTGGCGGAAGCAGCCACGGCTTTTCTAACCGTTTACTTCGGGGGCTGGTGCGGACTTGACAAGGGTAATGCGACGCGCGTCCTTGTCTGCAGGGAGCAGGACAGTCTTCAACGGGAACTCGCCATGTGGGTGACTATGCAGCAGGCGGAGCGCGATTTGATCCAGAAGTGGCTGCCAGCGACCCTTTCATTCATGGATCTGAGGTTGAGCGAACGAAGGTAATTGGGGTCCAAAGGTAATTGGGGGCAGACCCCTTTTCACCGCCGTGCAGAAGAGAGCGCGAAAGCACAGGTTAGGCGAGAGCAGTGGCAAAGAGAGCGCCAGGCCCAGCAAAGCGCTCAAGCGGACAGTTCTGCCTCCGGCGGGCCTGCAGTTTAGCTTGGTCGTTAAGTGTTCTAGGGAGAATTCGTGAAGCAAAGGGGTTAATTGGGGGTCAGGCCCCTTTTCGCTATTTCCTCCAACGTTAAAGTTGCAAGGGTTGGTTCATGTCAAGGTCACTACTTATTTTTGGGAATGGAATGGGGTTGGCTTTAGATCCCGAGTACTTTTCACTAGGCAACGGATTGACGAGTGTGTGGAATGACACTGATCACTTGAGCAAGGAGCATAAGAGCCTTATCCTAAGTGCGATTAAAGGCACTACCGAAGAAACCCCTCCTTGCTCAGAAGATCAACTTGATCAACTTCAAGTTGCCATTGTCGCTACGGAGTTTCTATGCAACTTCGAGGTCGGCGGCACATCCTGGGTATCACCGCCAGCCAAGCAGTTACCGTCAGCGTTCAAAAAGTATATTCATGAAGTTGCATTGCACTTTCATCGTTCAAATTCAGAGCTGCCCAATGAGTTTCTAGAGCCGCTTTCAGATTATATAAAAAGCACAAAATCTCATGTGGTCACACTCAATTACGATAATTTGTTATACGACGGCTTTAAATCAAAAGGGGTTCTTGATGGCTATAATGGCCCGCTAATTGATGGATTTTGGGCCTCAACGGGGTTCGATGAAGAGCATCTCGATCGGCGCAACATTAAACGTCACGGATGGTACATGCATCTTCACGGATCGCCACTTTTTATTGGGAATAATAAGGTTATGAGAGCGGGTAGGGATTTTCTAGATCCAGAAGAAGAATCCCATATCGTGTTGGCTCATGTTAAGCACAAACCGCTTATTATCGGTTCCTCTCATATACTTTCTTCTTATTGGCGAAGGCTGGAGAAGGCTTTTGAAGAGTCAGATCAAGTCGTACTTTTTGGCTACTCGGGCCTTGATGAACATCTAAACGAAAGAATAAAGCTGAGAAAAGAAGAAAAAGAACTTCTCGTCGTGGAGTGGGATGGTTCCGGTGAGGAGCGCGACAGAAGAAGGTATTGGGAGGAAAAAGTGGGTTTTCCTCGATTTGATCTTGTTCGTTTGGAGAGTATTTTAGATTTCACCGCGTGGTAGCCTTTAACCAACACGTCAATTAGGGTGCTCGCAATCTCGCGCCTATTACACGGGCGTTATGCGTCATGGCCCCTGCCGAGCCTAAACATGCAGCCAAGATACGAAGAAAAGACGTTTGAGAGTTATTTCAACACCGAACTTGACCGACGAACATCGATTTACTTTCCGTTTGGGCAGGTGCAAGAAGGTGGTATTGGTGCAGACGCTTCAGGCTTTTCTCGAAGCCGTTGGCTTTGGTGGCATCTTGGCTATCCTTACTTATTCCGCCTTCCATATGAAGGAGTAGATCTGCGTGAAGTCGCAGACGAAATGGAGATGCATCTTGGTCGAGAGATCAAGAACATTCCAAGCATTAAGTCCAATCTTTTATTTCAATATAAGCGGCCAGAACTAATTACCTCCAAGCGTGGTTCGGAGTGGTCGCACTGGAATCAAAAATATTTCAGGTATGAAATTTACCAAGAGCAGCAAGAACTACTTGCGCACCTCGCTTCAAAGTTTGGTGGTAAGGCGATTGTGCTTTACGCATCTCCGGCATTAGAGGATGTAAACGATCTTATACATGCCAAAAAACGCGGATGCCTCATCGAAAATACCAATTTTAGACCAGCCTGTGACCTAACCGGGCACCACAGAAATACGTACATAAAAGCAGGAACACACTCCATTGCTTGCAGCGAACCAGAGCGGCTGGAGCAATTTGACTTGCTTGCTCGGCTAGAACAACTGGAAAGCACACAGGCTGCCGAGAATTCAGAACTCGTAGTCCAGTTTGCAACGGAGGTGCGAACTGTTGTCATGGAGAATGACTCGCTTGGCAAAGCATACCGAAGCGAGATTCAGGGCTATGTCGAGGCCGAGATTGAGAGATTTCCTCTGTTCTTCTCCATGTTGTCGATGGGGATTTTTAGAGAGCTCAGTGGTGTTCAATGGGCTCTTGCTACAAATCACCGATGACGTATAACCCTCCGTTCCACCGGGCTGGCCGCCTGCGGCGTCTATCCGGTGGAGTTAAAGGGGTCAGACCCCTTTTCACCTACTGAGTTGTTTCCCACGGATTGATGACGTTGAGGCCCGCCGCCTGGAACGGCGCAACGTCGCGCGTGGCGACGGTGAAGCCGCGAGCCTTCGCGATGGCGGCGATATAGCCGTCTGGTGTGGGGAAGCCCTTACCGGCCGCTCGGGCGGAAACGGCCAGCTCGGCGTAGTTCCGGGCTGCGTCGGTGTCAAAAGGGAGCACGCGATCCGCGAACAACTCCAGCAGGCCATCCAGCGTTTGGTTCAGCGCATCCTTGCGCCGGCCGGATGGCAGGGCGCCGATGCCGAACAGCAGTTCGGCAAGCGTGACGCTGGAAAGGTAGAGGGTTTCGGCCGCCTGCTCATCCAGCCACGCCAGCACGGCGGGATTCGGCGCCGCTTTCATCGCCTCGGAAACGACATTTGTATCCAGGACGATCATTCGAAGCTCACAGGGTCGGCCGGGGTCTTGTCGCTTACCTTCTCGATGGCTGCGATGTCGTCATCGGTCAGCCCGACGCGGCGGCCCAGCTCGCCCAGGGCCGTGCCTAGGCGAATCCGCTCCGGCGGGTGAACGGTTGATTCGAGAATGCTGCGAATTTCAGCCTCGGTGCTGCGCCCGTGCGTTGCTGCGCGCACACGAAGCGCGCGATGCACCTCGTCTGGCAGGTTTCTGACGGTAACAGTCGCCATGTCGGCCTCCTGTGCTTTGCGCTATCAATGAAAGCATTCTAGGCAGAGTGCTGTCACTCTGCAACGGTCCGAAAGCGGCCAGCGCATCCGCCGTCAGGCGCGCGACACGGCCTGTCGTGGATGTCCGGTATCCTTCGCGCATGTCCGCCACCCCAGACCTTCCGCCCGGCCTGATCCTCGTGCACGGCAACCGTGCCGAGGCGCTGCGCGACGTGTTGGTGGCGTGGATGAAGCATCACCCGTTGGCACCGCTTGAGGACGAGGTGGTGCTGGTGCAGAGCAACGGTATCGCGCAGTGGCTGCGCCTCGCCTTGGCAGACGAGCGCGAGGGCGGTTGCGGCATTGCGGCGGCGATGCGGTTCGATCTGCCGTCGCGTTTCTTCTGGCGGGTGTATCGCGCGGTGCTGGGGCGGGCGGCGGTGCCGGAGGCCTCGCCGCTGGATGAGTCGCGGCTGGTGTGGCGGTTGATGCGCTTGCTGCCGGAACTGCTGCAAGACCCGGCGTATGCGCCGCTGGCGCGATTCCTTTCTGACGATGCGGACGCGCGCAAGCGCTTCCAGTTGGCCGGTCGGTTGGCCGATCTGTTTGACCAATATCAGGTGTACCGCGCGGACTGGCTGGCGGCCTGGGCGGCGGGGGAGGACGTGTTGCCGGACCTGCTCGGCCGGCACGACGCTCTGCCCGCAGACCAGCGCTGGCAGCCGGCGCTGTGGCGGGCGTTGTGCCGCGATCTGGCGGATGCCGGCTTGCCCGCCACGGGCGGCCGCGCGGCGGTGCATGAGCGCTTCATGGAAGTGGTGGAATCGGCCGGTGACGCGCGCCCGCCCGGCCTGCCGCGTCGCGTGCTGGTGTTCGGCATCTCTTCGCTGCCGCAGCAGTCGCAGGAAGTGCTGGCGGCGATGGCGCGCTGGTCGCAGGTGCTGATGTGCGTGCACAACCCCTGCGAACACCACTGGGCCGACATCGTGCAGGGGCGCGAGCTGCTGCGCCGTGAGCGCGCCAGCCGTCAGCAGCGCCGCGCCGGCTTCCCCGAAGAACTCGCCGAAGACGCGCTGCACGCCCACGCCCAGCCGCTGCTTGCTGCCTGGGGCCGGCAGGGGCGGGATTTCATCGCGCTGCTCGATTCCTATGACGACGCCACCGCGCGCGGCCGACACGCCGAGCTGCTGGCCGGCATCGGCCAGCGCATCGACCGCTTCGAGCCCACCGGTGGCGCCACGCTGCTCGCGCAACTGCAGGACGACATCCGCGACCTGCGCCCGCTGGCCGAAACGCGCGAGAGCTGGCCAGCGGTGGCGCCGGACGACCATTCCATCCAGTTCCATATCGCCCACAGCCCGCAGCGCGAGGTCGAGATCCTGCACGACCGGCTGCTTGCCGCCTTCGACGCCGACCCCGATCTGCGGCCGCGCGACATCATCGTGATGGTGCCGGACATCGACGCCTACGCGCCGCACGTGCGCGCCGTGTTCGGCCTGCATGATCGAAACGATGCGCGCCACATCCCGTATTGCCTGGCCGACCAGGGCAGCCGCGCCACCGATCCGCTGGTGCAGGGGCTGGAATTGCTGCTCGGCCTGCCCAATGCGCGCGTCACCGCCAGCGAGGTGCTGGACCTGCTCGACGTGCCGGCCCTGCGCCGCCGCTTTGGGCTGGATGAGTCTGACCTGCCCACGCTCGCGCGCTGGATTCGCGGCGCCAACGTGCGCTGGGGCCTGCACGCCGAACACCGCGCCGCGCTCGACCTGCCGCCCACGGACGCAGCCGACCTCACCTGGCTGTTCGGCCTGCGCCGCATGTTGCTCGGCTACGCCGCCGGGCGCGACGTGGCCTGGCACGGCATCGAGTCCCACGGCGAGATCGGCGGGCTGGATGCCGCGCTGCTCGGGCCGCTGGCGCAACTCGTGTCGCGGCTGGACGCCGCGTGGCGGCACTTGCGCGAGCCGGCCGCGCCGCAGCAATGGCGCGAACGCCTTGCAAAGCTGCTGGCCGACTTCTTTGACGCCGGTGACGACGCAGAAGCCGCGCTGACGGTCGAGCGCCTCAACACCGCGCTCTCCGACTGGGCCGACGCCTGCCTTGAGGCCGGGCTCACCGAGCCGCTGCCGCTGGCGGTGGTGGCCGAGCACTGGATGAGCGCGCTCGACGCCGGCGGCCTCACGCAGCGCTTCTTCGCCGGCGCGGTGACCTTCGCCACGCTGATGCCGATGCGCGCCATCCCCTTCCGCCACGTCTGCCTGCTCGGCATGAACGACGGCGACTACCCGCGC
>JAJLLM010000077.1:0-7689 GCA_033837965.1 Pseudazoarcus pumilus | reverse complement strand
ACCGCGATCGTCAACGCGGTCAAGGGCAAGTAAAGGAGCATCCGAATGTCGATCCTCATCAACAAGGACACCAAGGTCATCACCCAGGGCATGACCGGCAAGACCGGTCAGTTCCACACCGAGAAGTGCATCGAGTACGCGAACGGCAAGAACTGCTTTGTTGCCGGCGTGAACCCGAAGAAAGCCGGTGAAACCCTGATGGATGTGCCCATCTACGCCACCGTTTCCGACGCCAAGGCCGCCACCGGCGCTACCGCTTCGGTCATCTATGTGCCGCCGGCAGGTGCTGCGGCCGCCATCCAGGAAGCCGTCGACGCCGATCTCGATCTCGTGATCTGCATTACCGAAGGCATCCCGGTCCGTGACATGCTCGAGCTGCGTGCCCGCATGCGTGCCAAGGAAGCCGCGGGTGGCAAGAAGACCCTGCTGGTCGGCCCGAACTGCTCGGGTGTGATCACGCCGGAAGAACTCAAGATCGGCATCATGCCGGGCCACATCCACAAGAAGGGCCGCATCGGTGTCGTGTCGCGTTCCGGCACGCTGACCTATGAATCCGCCGCGCAGCTGTCGGCGATCGGTCTGGGCCAGTCCACCGTGGTCAACATCGGTGGTGACCCGATCAACGGTCTGAAGCACATCGACGTCATGAAGATGTTCAATGACGATCCGGATACCGACGCCGTGATCATGATCGGCGAGATCGGCGGCCCGGACGAGGCAACTGCCGCGCGCTGGTGCAAGGACAACATGAAGAAGCCGGTGGTCGGCTTCATCGCCGGCGTCACCGCGCCCGCGGGCAAGCGCATGGGCCACGCCGGTGCGCTGATCTCGGGTGGCGAGGACACCGCCGACGCCAAACTGGCGATCATGGAAGAGTCCGGCTTCAAGATCACCCGTGACCCGTCGGTCATGGGCAAGCTGCTGAAGTCGCTGCTGTAAGCGGCAAAGCTCCAGCATGCAAAGGCGCCGGACTCGTCCGGCGCTTTTTTTTGCCTGTCGAGGGGGTTTCCGGTGGCGGTGCCGAAGCGGCTAGAATTCCGGGCATGAGCGACTGCACGCCCGCCGGGCGAATCCCATGACCATCGTTCCGCGACTGGTTCTCAGCATGGACGGTCTCGTGTTGCGCGAGATCGTGCTGGATCGCGAGCGCATCAACATCGGGCGCAAGGGCACTAACGAGATCCAGATCGAGGATCTTGCCATCAGCGGTGAACATGCCCGCATCACCACCATTCTCGGTGACTCCTTCCTGGAAGACCTGGATTCGACCAACGGAACGCAGGTCAATGGCAAACCTGTCACGCGCAAGGCGCTGTCGGACGGTGACGTGGTCGATCTGGGCAAGTATCGTCTGAAGTTCATCGCCGCGCAGATGTCGGAGGAGGAAGCGGCCAAGCGCCTGCGCGCTTCCGCGGCCGTGCCCTTGGGGGAGCGGCCGGCCGCTCCCCCCGCAATGGCGCCGGAGCGCCCCAGAAATGCGGTGGTGAGGGTGCTCAGCGGCCCGCACGCGGGGCGTGAGGTGTCCTTGTCCAAGGCGCGTACCATGCTGGGCAGTCCGGGCGGGCAGGTCGCGGCGATTGTCCGCAAGCCGGATGGCTATGGCCTTGTCGCAGTCGAGGGCGAGCGTCCGGTGGTGGACGGGCGCGTGATCGGGGAAGAGGGGCTCGAGCTGAGCGACAGGGCGGTGTTCGAGCTTGCGGGAATTCAGATGGAGTTCCAGCTCCGCGACTAGGCAAGCCCGGTCGCCGGGGCGGGGCCGGAGAGATCATGAAACTGTCGGTGCTGGGCTGCAGTGGCGGGATCGGTGGCGACGCCCGCCGTACCACGTCCTTCCTGATCGATGATGACATCCTGCTCGATTGCGGCACGGGCGTGGGCGACCTTCCGCTCGAAGCGCTCGCGCGCATCGATCACGTATTCCTGACCCACGCGCATTTCGACCATGTTGCCTTCCTGCCCTTGCTGGCCGATTCGGTGTCCGAGTTGCGTCGCGCGCCGATCATGGTGCATGGGCTTGCCGGCACGCTGGATGCCCTGCGTGCGCATGTCTTCAACGGAACGATGTGGCCGGACTTCACCGTCCTGCCCAAGCACGCCCCGGCGCTCAGCCTGCGGCCGGTCGAGGTGGGAGCCTGCATTGATGTCGGTGGCCGGCGCCTGACGGCCTTGCCGGCCTTCCACAGTGTGCCGGCGCTGGCCTGGTGTCTGGACAGTGGTGACGGCCGCCTGGTGTTCAGTGGCGATACGCGCTTCGACTATGGTTTTGTTGCCGCGCTCAACGCGCTCGGGCCGGTGAACCACCTGCTCGTCGAGACGGCCTTCGCCGATGAACAGGCGCAGCTTGCGCGGGATTCCAGTCACCTCTGCCCGCAGTCGCTGCGACGTCTGCTCGATGCGGTCGAGGGTAACCCCCAGGTCCATCTCAGCCACCTCAAGCCCGGTCTCGAATCGCGTATCGCCCGCCAGATTGACCTCGGCATGGGGCGGCTGCGCCCGACCGTGCTGCAGCGCGGTGACGTGCTGGAGTTCTGAGCCGGGCGGGCGAGGGGATGCGGTAGAATCGCCGCTCCCAAGGGAACCGAGGAATCTGCTGATGTTCCGCATCGCCCCCAGCCTTCTTTCCGCCGACTTCGCGCGCCTGGGCGAGGAAGTGCGCGACGTGGTCGCCGCCGGCGCCGACTGGATCCACTTCGACGTGATGGACAACCATTACGTGCCGAATCTGACCGTCGGCCCGCTGGTGTGTGAGGCCATCCGCCCGCACACCACGGCCCCGATCGACGTGCATCTGATGGTGCGTCCGGTCGATCGCATCATTCCGGACTTCGCTAGGGCGGGCGCCAACGTCATCACCTTCCACCCGGAAGCCTCGGATCACGTCGACCGCAGCCTGGCGCTGATCCGCGATCACGGCTGTCAGGCCGGCCTGGTGTTCAATCCGGCCACGCCGCTGCACTACCTTGATCACGTCATGGATCGCATCGACATCGTGCTGCTGATGAGCGTGAACCCCGGCTTCGGCGGCCAGAAGTTCATCCCCGGCACGCTCGATAAGCTGCGCGCCGCGCGCGCGCGGCTGGATGCCTACGAACGCGAGTCCGGGCGGCGCATCCTGCTGGAGGTGGATGGCGGAGTGAAGGCCGACAACATTGCCGAGATCGCCCGCGCCGGAGCCGATACCTTCGTGGCCGGTTCTGCGGTGTTCGGCGCGGCGTCCGAGGCCGACCCGAACCGCTACGACAGCGTGATCGCATCCCTGCGCGCCGAACTGGCGAAGGCGGCATGAGCACTGCGAAGTTCGCCGTCGAGGCGGTGATGTTCGACCTCGACGGCACGCTGGTCGATTCGCTGCCCGACATCGCCCTGTCTGCCAACCGCATGCTGGCCGAAATGGGCCGGCCGCAGCGCGACATGGCCGAGATCCGCCGCTTCGTCGGCAAGGGCATCCCGAACCTGGTCACGCGCTGCATGACCGAGGACGCGCAGGCCGGCGAGGCCGAGATCGAAGCAGCCATCGCCGTCTTCCGCCGCCACTACACCCACATCAACGGTCAGCATGCCGAGGTCTATCCGACGGTGCGTGTCACGCTGGCGCAGATGCGTGCGATGGGTCTCAAGCTCGCCTGCGTCACCAACAAGGCCGAAGCCTTCACGCTGCCGCTGCTCGACAAGCTTGAGCTCACGCACCATTTCGATGCCGTGGTGAGCGGCGACACCCTGCCGGTGAAGAAGCCCGACCCGGCCGTGATGCACCACACCTGCACGCTGCTCGGAACAAGGCGTGCGCTGATGATCGGCGACTCCGCCAACGATGCGCTCGCGGCGCGCGCGGCGGGCCTGCCGGTACTGCTCGTGACCTATGGCTATAGCGAGGGAGTGCCGGTGGACACCATTGAATGCGATGGGCTACTATCGACCGCATCCGACGCGCTTGCCCGCATCCAGCGCGCATAGCGGCGGATTTCCGATCACACTTCGATTCCGACATCGTGACTCACAGCCAACGGGACCTCTACGGGAATGACGTGCTCCGCGCGACCGGCAACGGCAGCCGGTGGTGCTGGCGCTGGCCTGCCGGCCACTGAACTGACGCGTCTTCTGCGGGCCCGCGCCCGCCACCCCGTACCCGTATCAACGTGCTTGTGGAGTCCCCATGCTTGAGCAGGAATTCAACCGTCTCGCCACCGAGGGTTACAACCGTATCCCGGTCACGCTCGAGACCTTCGCCGACCTCGACACGCCGCTGTCGATCTACCTGAAGCTGGCCAACGCGCCGCGCACCTACCTGCTCGAATCCGTGCAGGGCGGCGAGCGTTTCGGCCGCTATTCCATCATCGGTCTGGCCGCCAGCACGCGCATCGAGGTGCGCGCGAACGCCGTCAAGGTCATCGACGGCGAGAGCGTCGTCGAGGCCTGTGAGAGCCGCGATCCGCTGGCCTTCATTGCCGAATTCATGTCCGCCATCCGCGTGCCGCCGCGCGATGGCCTGCCGCGTTTCGCGGGCGGGCTGGTGGGCTGCTTCGGCTACGACACGGTGCGCTACATCGAGCAGCGGCTGGGCCCCAGCCGGGCGCCGGATGCGCTGGGTACACCGGACATCGTGCTGCTGCTGTCCGAAGAGATCGCCATTGTCGACAATCTCTCCGGCAAGCTCACACTGGTGGTGTATGCCGATCCGACGGTGCAAGGGGCTTATGCCGCCGCGCAGGCCCGCCTGGGGCAACTCATCACGCAACTGCGCGCGCCGGTGGCGATTCCCGCCGACGTGCGTGCCGAGTCCGCGCCGGCGGTGTCGAGCTTCGGCGAGGAAGGCTTCAAGGACGCCGTACGCCGCGCCAAGCAGTACATCGTCGACGGCGACATCATGCAGGTGGTGCTGTCGCAGCGCATGAGCAAACCCTTCGCCGCCAGCCCGCTGGCGCTGTATCGCGCGATCCGCTCGCTCAACCCTTCGCCCTACATGTTCTATTTCGACTTCGGTGATTTTCACGTCGTCGGGGCCTCTCCAGAAATTCTCGTGCGGCTCGATGACGACACCGGCGACCGCCGCGTCACCGTGCGGCCCATCGCCGGCACACGCAAGCGCGGCGCCACGCCCGAGCAGGATCTGGCGCTGGAGCGCGAACTGCTGTCCGACCAGAAGGAACTGGCCGAACACCTGCAGTTGCTCGACCTGGGCCGCAACGACGCCGGCCGCGTGGCCGAGATCGGCTCGGTCAAGGTCACCGAGAGCTTCACCATCGAGCGCTACTCGCACGTCATGCACATCGTCTCCAACGTGGAAGGGCGCCTGAAGCAGGGGCTCGATGCGATGGCGGTGCTGCGCGCAACCTTCCCGGCCGGCACGGTGTCCGGCGCGCCCAAGGTACGCGCGATGGAGATCATCGACGAGATGGAGCCGGTCAAACGCGGCATCTACTCCGGCGCAGTCGGTTATCTGGGTTTTCACGGCGAGATGGACATCGCGATTGCGATCCGCACCGCGGTGGTCAAGGACGGCAGCATCCACGTGCAGGCCGGTGCCGGCATCGTTGCCGATTCCGACCCCGATGCCGAATGGCAGGAAACGCAGAGCAAGGCACGCGCCATGCTCAGGGCGGCCGAGATGGCCGAGGCGGGACTCGATACACGGACGGACTGATCATGGTCGAACCGGCACAACGCAGACGCAAGGGCGCCTCCTTTGAACCGGAGGTGAATGACGACACCCACGTCTTCTATCGCAACCCCTTCAGCTATTACCCGACGGTGGTGCGCGGTGACGGCGCTTACCTGTTCGACGAACATGGCAAACGCTATCTCGACGCCTGCGGCGGTGCGGTGGTGTCCTCCCTCGGCCATTCCGTGCCGGAAGTCGTCGAGGCCATGAAGGCGCAGCTCGACCAGGTCGAGTTCGCCCACACCAGCCAGTTCACCAACCCCGCACAGGAGGAGCTTGCAAAGCTCCTCACCGACCGTGCGCCGGGCGGCCTCAACCATGCCTATTTCGTCTCCGGTGGGTCGGAAGCGGTTGAATCCGCCATGAAGCTGGCGCGCGCCTACTGGGTGCAGATGGGGCGTCCCGACAAGTGGATGGTGATCGGCCGCGATCAGAGCTATCACGGCAACACCCTGGGTGCGCTGGCGGCCGGCGGCAACCGCTGGAGACGGGCGATCTACGAACCCATGCTGTTCAAGGCGCCGCGCGTCGCGCCCTGTTTCTGCTACCGCTGTCCGTTCGGCAAGGAGCCCGATTCCTGTGCCATCGAGTGCGCCGAGGATCTCGAGCGCGCCATCCTTGAAGCCGGCCCCGAGAAGGTCGCGGCCTTCATTGCCGAGCCCGTGGTCGGGGCCACCGCTGGCGCAGTGGTGCCGCATCCGGATTACTTCCGCCGCGTACGCGAGATCTGTGACAAGTACGACGTGCTGTTCATTGCCGACGAGGTCATGACAGGCCTTGGCCGCTGCGGCTCGTGGTACGCCATCCGCCAGTTCGGCGTGGTGCCGGACATGCTGTGCCTCGCCAAGGGCCTGGCCGCCGGCTTCGTGCCCATCGGCGCGACGCTGGTGCATGACCGCATCGTGGACACCTTCAGCAGCCGCCGCCACATCTTCCAGCACGGCCATACCTACATGGGGCACCCGCTGGCGGCCGCGGCCGGCGTGGCGGTGATCAAGTACATCGATCAGCACAAGCTCATTGATCGCAGCCGCAGGCTCGGCGAGGAGCTGCTGGCACGTCTGCGCGAGGCGCTGGGTGAGCACCCCCACGTCGGCGACATCCGCGGTCGTGGCCTGTTCGTCGGTATAGAGTTCGTCGCCGAGCGCGACAGCAAGACGCCGTTCGAACCCGAGCTGGCCTTCCACCGCGTGCTGCGTGAAACCGCCTTCCGCAAAGGGCTGGTGATCTACCCCATGGGTGGTACGCTGGACGGGCGACGTGGCGACCACACCTTGATCGCACCACCTTACGTCATCACCCGCGCGCAGATCGGCCGGCTGGTCGAACTGCTGGTGCAGTCGATCAACGCCACCGTGGCGCAGCTCGTGCCGAAGGCAGGCGCATGAGCGCGCCGGTCTCGATCACCGTCGCGCCCAACGGTGCGCGCCGAGGCAAGGCTGACCACCGCGCCATTCCGCTGACGCCCGCCGAAATCGCCGCCGAGGCGCGCGCCTGCCGCGAAGCCGGCGCGGCGATCCTGCATCTGCACGTGCGCGATGCGGACGCCCGCCACAGTCTCGATACCGGTCTGTACCGTGAGTCCATCGCGGCCGTGCGCGAGGCCTGCGATCTGGTCATCCAGCCCACCACCGAGCGCGTCGGGGTGTTCGCGCCGGCCGACATGATGCGCGTCGGGCGTGAGCTGACCCCCGAGATGATGTCGCTCAACCTCACCGAGCTGTGCGGCGAGGGCAGCGAGTCCGAGCTGGCCGCTGCGCGCGACTTCCTTGCCGAGCTGCATGCCGGCGGCACCGTGCCGCAGTACATCGTCTACAACCACGCCGAACTCGCCACGCTGCGCGACTGGCATGCGCGTGGCTGGCTGCCGCAGGCACAGCCCTTCCTGCTGCTGGTGCTGGGCCGCTACAGCGGCAGCGTCAGCCGCCCGGCCGACATCGTCGGCTACCTGTCTGAGTTGCCGGAGAGCTGGCCGTGGGGCCTGTGCGCCTTCGGTCCGCCGGAACTGGCCTGCAACGTGCAGGCCGCGC
>JAJLLM010000076.1:0-29844 GCA_033837965.1 Pseudazoarcus pumilus | reverse complement strand
TGGCTCTTGTTGTAGGCGCCGTCGTTGGCGCCCAGCGTCTGGTATTCGCCGTCCACGGTGTTGGCAAAGCGGCGCAGCAGCGCGTGCTTGGTGTCGCGCGCGAACAGCGCGTCCCAGTCCGAACCCCACAGCACCTTGATGACGTTCCAGCCGGCGCCGGTGAACAGCGATTCCAGCTCCTCGATGATGCGGCCGTTGCCGCGCACCGGCCCGTCGAGCCGCTGCAGGTTGCAGTTGACGATGAAGGTCAGGTTGTCGAGCCCCTCGCGCGCGGCCAGCGCGAGGCCGCCGATCGATTCGGGCTCGTCCATCTCGCCATCGCCGAACACGCCCCACACATGGCGCTCGCCGGTGTCGGCCAGACCGCGGTTCTGCAGGTAGCGCATGAAGTGGGCCTGATACACCGCGCTGATCGGCCCGATGCCCATCGAGCCGGTCGGGAACTGCCAGAAATCCGGCATCAGCCACGGGTGCGGGTAGGACGACAGGCCCTGGCCGCCCGTTTCCTGCCGGTAGTGCGCCAGCCGCGCCTCGTCGATACGCCCTTCCAGAAAGGCGCGCGCATACACGCCCGGCGCCGAGTGCGGCTGGAAGAACACCAGATCGCCGCCGCCCGGCGCGTCCGCGCCGCGGAAGAAGTGGTTGAAACCGCATTCGAAGATCTCGGCCGCCGACGCGAAGCTCGCGATATGCCCGCCCAGTTCGCCGTAGGCCTTGTTGGCGCGCACCACCATGGCCAGCGCGTTCCAGCGCACCAGCCCGGTGATGCGCTCCTCGATCGCCAGATCGCCGGGGAACGGCGGCTGACGCTCCAGCGGGATGGTGTTGCGGTGGCTGGAATACGGCTGCACGTGGCTGAGGATGCCCAGCTCCTGCGCCTGCTCCTCGAGCCGCCGCAGCAGGAAGCGCCCGCGTTCCTCGCCGCCGGCGCGCACGACCGCTTCCAGTGCGGCCAGCCATTCGGCAGTTTCGCCCGGGTCGATGTCGGTGTCGGGCACCGGGCCGTGGAGGGGATCGTGGATGTTCATGCGCGCCTCGTGTGCCTAAGTCCAGCGGCCATGCTACGCCGCAGCGCACGGCATGGGCTGCTCTTGTGCTTGCTTCCACCCTTCTGCTGCAGCACGATTCACCGATTAACACGCATACAGGAGCATTTCATGCCGTCACGCAGCATTGACGCGATAGACACGCGCATTCTTGCCGAGCTGCAGGAGGACGCCAAACTCACCAACGTGGAGCTTGCCGCCCGCGTGAACCTGTCGCCATCGCCATGCCTCGCACGCGTCCGTGCACTGGAGGCGGCCGGGGTGATCTCGCGCTACGTCACGCTGCTCGATCCGCCGGCGGTCGGACTCAACGTCAGCGTGTTCATCCAGGTCAGCCTGGAGAAGCAGACGCAGGCTGCGCTGGAGGTGTTCGAACGTGAGATCGCCGAGCGGCCCGAAGTGATGGAGTGCTACCTGATGAGCGGCATCGCCGACTACCTGATCCGCGTGGTCGTGCCCGACGTACCCTCGCTGGAGCGCTTCATCCTCGACCGCCTGACGCCCATTCCGGGGGTCGCCAACATCCGCTCCAGCTTTGCGCTGAAGCAGGTGAAGTACAAGACGGCGCTGCCGCTGCACCGCAGGAGCTGAGCTTCAGTCCGCCTTGCCGGCGGCTTCGTCGAAGGTCTGTGCCATCACCTGCCACTCCTCGTCGATGTGGTCGCGCAGGTCCTCATACGCCTCGATGCCGTATTCGCGCACTTCACGCACGTGCTCGCGCATGCGCTCGCGCTGCATGCGCATCGTCGACAGCCGCCGCGCGTAACGGCTACGCACGTCCTCATCGCCATCGACCTCGCGCGCCTCATTCTCTACGCGGTCGATCTCGGCATTCCAGTGGGCGATCTGCGCTTCAAGCCGCTCGATGTATTCATCGTGCGCCCTGACGCGTGCGTCGTAGTCGTCCTGCGTCGTCATCGCCGCCTCCGGGCGCTGCGGATCCTCAGCGGAACTTGGCAACCGCGTCGCGGAAGGCGCGCGCCATCTCGTCCCAGGCTGCCTCCGAACCGGCGCGCAGACGCTCGAACGCCTGCTCGCTGGCGTCCTGCAGCGTGCGCAGCTGTTCGCGCATGGATTCGCGCTGGGCGCGCATGTCCGCAAGCTGCTCCTCGTAGCGCAGGCGGGCGTCGGCTTCGGCCTTGTGCGCCTGCGCCTCGAACTTCTCGATCTCGGCATTCCAGAGATCGATCTGGGCCTTCATCTTCTCGATGTATGCATCACGCTTGCTCATGACACCTCCTTCGTCTGACTGCTCAGGTAAGCTCAACACCGGTCCCGTTCCCAGCACGCATCCGACGACAAGCACATGACGCGCTTCCACTCACCCGAACCGCACAACACCGATGGCTGGCGGCATCGCAGCTTTCGCGTGGTATTCGGACACGACACCTTCGCCGGTGCGGCCTTCGACGTCGCACTGATCATCGTAATCCTCGCCAGCGTGTTCGTCGCCCTGATCGACACCATCGACAGCGTGCACGTTCAATGGGGCGGCGTGCTGTACGCCATCGAATGGGGCTTCACACTGGCCTTCACCGCCGAATACTGCTTCCGCCTTGCGATCGTGCGCGAGCGCATGCGCTATGCCCGCAGCTTCTACGGCGTGATCGATCTGCTTGCGGTGCTGCCGACCTATCTCTCGCTGCTGTTCCCCGGCGCGCAATACCTCGCGGTGCTGCGCGTGCTGCGCATCCTGCGCATCTTCGAAGTGCTGCATCTGCGCCGCTACACGCGCGAGAGCAGCGTGCTGCTCGATTCGCTGCACAACAGCTGGCGCAAGATCCTGGTCTTCCTGCTGGCGATGCTGGCCATCATCACCGTGTTCGGCGCGGTGATCTACCTCATCGAGGGGCCGGAGAACGGCTTCACCAGCATCCCCATCGCGATGTACTGGGCACTGGTCAGCGTCACCACCGTCGGCTACGGCGACATCGCCCCGGTCACCGCGCTCGGAAAACTCGTGGCCTCCGCGCTGATCCTGCTCGGCTACGGCATCATCGCGGTGCCCACCGGCATCTACACCGCCGAGCTGGCGCGCTCGCTGCGTCAGACACGCGACCGGCGCAGCTGCGGCGGCTGCGGCCTGAAGGGGCACGACGAAGACGCCGCGCACTGCCGACGCTGCGGCAAAGACCTGCACGCCGAAGCCTGAACGCCGCCGCGTACGCTTTTGGCTTAGCATGAAGACCCGCATGGACTGCACCGATATGGAACAACGCATCGAGATTCTGGAAACCCGCCTGATGGGCGCCGAGGACCAGATTGACGAACTCAACCGCACGGTATGGCGCCAGCAACGCGACCTCGATCTGCTGCGCCAGCACCTGAGCGAGCTGGCCCGCCAGATCAAGGGGCTGCAGCCTGCCGGCAGCAGCCGGCCGGAAGACGAAATCCCGCCCCACTGGTAGGCCCGGCCATGCGCAAAGTCCTGCTCGTCACCGGAGGCAGTCGTGGCATTGGCGCGGCCACCGCACGGCTGGCCGCTACGCGCGGCTACACGGTATGCGTGAATTACCGGCGTGATGCGGATGCCGCCGTCGCCGTGGTCGCGGACATCCGCCGGCTCGGCGGCGAGGCCGTGGCGCTGGCCGCCGATGTCTCACGCGAGGACGAGGTGCAGGCCCTGTTCCGGCGTATCGACAGTGAACTCGGCGCGCTTGCCGCGCTGGTCAACAACGCAGGCATGCTCGAGACCCAGTGCCGTGTGGACGAGGTCGATGCGGCGCGACTGCAGCGCATCCTCGCCACCAACGTCGTCGGCCCCTTCCTGTGCGCACGTGAAGCCGTGCGCCGCATGTCCACCCGTCACGGCGGGCGCGGCGGCGCCATCGTCAACGTCTCGTCCATGGCCTCGCGCCTGGGGGCCGCCGGCGAGTACGTCGATTACGCCGCCAGCAAGGGGGCGCTGGACACGCTCACCATCGGCCTCTCGCGCGAGGTGGCGGGCGAAGGCATCCGCGTCAATGCCGTGCGACCCGGTCTGATCCATACCGACATCCACGCCAGTGGCGGCGAACCCGGCCGTGTCGACCGTATCGGCCCGAGCCTGCCGATGGGGCGCGGCGGCACGCCCGAGGAAGTCGCGCAGGCCATCGTGTGGCTGCTGTCGGACGAAGCCTCCTACGCCACCGGAACCTTCATCGACCTCGCCGGCGGCCGCTAGCCGCCTCTCCGGAGAAGACCGCATGCGCATCGCCGCCCCGTTTCATCTGCCTGCGCCGCTGCGCGCCCTGCTGCTGGGCGTGGCCCTGCTGCCCGCGCTGAGTGCTCAGGCCGAGGTCAAGCTCGATGTGCCCTACATCGTGACGCACAACGACACCGTGCACCGCATGCTGGAAATGGCTGAAGTCACGCCGGACGACGTGCTGGTCGACCTCGGTTCGGGCGATGGTCGCATCGTCATCCAGGCCGCGCTCGACTGGGGCATCCGTGACGGCCTGGGCGTGGACATCGACCCCGAACGGGTGGCCGAGGCGCGTGCCGCGGCGCGCGCTGCCGGCGTGGACGACCGTGTACGCTTCATCCAGGGCGACCTGTTCGAGCTGGATTTCTCGAACGCCACGGTACTCACCATGTACCTGCTCGAAGCGCTCAACCTGCGCCTGCGGCCGGTGATCCTGGAGCGCCTGGCGCCGGGCACGCGGGTGATCTCGCACGTCTTCGGCATGGGCGACTGGAAACCCGACCAGACCGTACTGTCGCGCGGCATTCCGGCCCATCTGTGGATCGTGCCGGCAAAGGTCCAGGGCCAATGGCGCATCGAACTGCCGGACGGCAGCCATGAGGTCGTCGACTTCTACCAGCGTTATCAGGAGATCGAGGGCAGCTACGTGCTCGACGGCATCACCCACGGCATGAATTTCGCAAAGCTGCGCGGCACGCACATCCGCTTTTCCGCCCGTGACCGACATTACATCGGCCGCATCGACGGCAATCGCATGAGCGGCCTGCCCGGGCCCGGCGTCGTCCCCCGCTGGCACGCCGAGCGCATCCGCGCCGAGACCTCTGCACGGGCGCCGCTCGCATACTGACCCGGCCTATACTCGCCCCAACGCCGCACCCGCCCACTCCGAGAGCTCCATGGCCGACACCCCGCAACCCGAACAGGACGACAGCGCGGTCTACAAGACCCTGCTGGAATCAACCCGCGCCATCCCCTGGCGCATCGACTGGAAAACCCTGCGCTTCACCTACATCGGCCCGCAGATTGCCGACCTGCTGGGCTGGACCCCTGAGAGCTGGATCAGCGTGGACGACTGGGCCACGCGCATGCACCCGGAAGACCGCGACTGGGTGGTGAACTACTGCGTCTCGCAATCGCAGGCCGGCACCGATCATGAAGCCGACTATCGCGCCCTGCGTGCCGATGGCGAGTACGTCTGGATACGCGACGTGGTGCACGTCGTGCGCAGTCCGGACGGCGAGGTCGAGGCACTGATCGGCTTCATGTTCGACATCAGCGAACGCAAGCGCACCGAGGAACACGTGCTGCAACTGCAGCGCGAACTGGAGGAACTGTCATTCAAGGACGGCCTCACCGGGGTGGCCAACCGCCGCATGTTCGACAGCGTGTTCGAGCGCGAATGGGCCAGCGCGCGCCGTTCCGGCAAGCCGCTCAGCCTGATCCTGCTCGACATCGATTTCTTCAAGGAATACAACGACCGTTACGGTCATCTCGCCGGCGACGACTGCCTGCGCCAGGTGGCCACGGCACTGGCCTCGGCAGCACTGCGTCCGCGCGACTTCCTCGCCCGCTTCGGCGGCGAGGAGTTCGTGCTGGTGCTGCCCGAGACCGACACCACCTCGGCCGTGACCGTGGCCGAGCGCCTGCGCAGCGTGGTGCAGCAACTCGACATCCCGCACGAAGGCTCGGCCGTCGCGCCGCATGTCACCATCAGCCTGGGCATCGGCACCCGGCAACCCGGCGCCGACGAGGACCCGCAGGCCTTCCTCGACAGCGTGGACCGGCAGATGTATCGCGCCAAGGAAAGCGGACGCAACCGCAGCGAGCAGGCCATCTGAACCCTCACTGGAGACCTCAGCGCCGCTCGTTGCAGGCGGCGCGTGACTTTCGCCGCAGTCCGGTGCTATTGGGAATGACAGGCAGGAACTTTCGGCGCCCCTAACTACACTGAGTACCCAGTGCTCGCAAGGCGTTTCCGCATGTTGCACATGCGCCATGAGCTTTTCTGAAACTGGCCATGGAAGCCGTTTCACGGCACGATGCAGACGCACAAAGAAGTTCTCGCAACCGCTCTCCTCAGGATGGCGTCATGACCCTGACCGCAAGCGACGCAGCATGAAGAAAGGCATTGCGATCCTGTTCGTGGTGGCCCTCGGCGTTGCGCTGATCATCTCGGCCTGGGAAGTGCCCTTCTCGACCGCGTCGCGACGCAGCGTCACGGTCGGCCTGTACGAGAATCCGCCCAAGATCTACAACAACGAGAACGGCCGCCCGGCCGGCCTCTTTGTAGAACTGATCGAGGCCATCGCCCACGCCGAGGGCTGGCGCCTCACCTATGTGCCGTGCGACTGGTCGCAGTGCCTGCAGATGCTCGAAGCGGGTCAGCTCGATCTCATGCCTGACGTGGCCTTCACCGCCGAGCGCGCACAACGCTTCGACTTTCACCGCATGTCGGTGGTGAGCAGCTGGTCGCAGGTGTATTCCCACCCCTTCCGCAACATCAGTGGCCTGTCCGACCTGCAGGATGCGCGCATCGCCCTGCTGCGTGGCGGCGTGCAGTTCGGCTTCCTCCAGCAATTGCTGGCCGGGTCGGACATCCAGTTCCGCCCGGTGCTGGTGGATTCGCTCGAACAGGGCTACGAAGCGGTGGAGCGCGGCGACGCCGACGCGGTGGTCACCAACAGCTTCTTTGCCGCGCGCAATGGCTCGCGCTACCGCCTGGTCGAGACGCCCATCGTCTTCCTGCCCTCGACGTTGTACTTCGCCACCGACAAGGACGCCAACCCCGACCTGCTCGATCGCATCGACCACCACCTGGCGCGCTGGCGCCGTGACAGCGGCTCTGTCTATTACTCCGCCCTGCAGAACGCCATGGCAGCCCCGCCCGAGGTACTGGTGCCGCGCTGGGTGCAGATCTCGCTGGCCGGACTGGTCGGCGGCCTGTTGCTGCTGGTGGCAGCCAGCATGCTGCTGCGTCGTCAGGTCGACCTGCGCACGCGGCAACTGCGGGCGAGCGCCGAGGCACTGGAATTCGAGCGCGCCAATCTCGAACGTCAGGTCGAGCAGCGCACGGCCGAGCTGCGCGAGGCCAAGGAGGAAGCCGAGCGCGCCAGCCGCGTGAAGAGCGATTTCCTGGCCAACATGAGCCATGAGATCCGCACGCCGATGAATGCCATCCTCGGCATGCTCTATCTTTCCCTCAAGGGCGATTTGCCACCGCAGCTGCGCAACCATCTGAACAAGGCCCAGGGAGCGGCCCACTCCCTGCTCGGCATCATCAACGACATCCTCGACATCTCGAAGATCGAGGCCGGCAAGCTCGAGCTAGAGCACATCGAGTTCGGTCTGGACGGCGTGCTGGAACAGCTCGCCGACGCCGTCAGCTATCAGGCCGAACACAAGGGCATCGAGTTCCTGATCCGCTATGACCCGCAGATTCCGCCGCGTCTCGTCGGCGATCCGCTGCGCCTCGGGCAAATCCTGCTCAACCTGTGCAGCAACGCCATCAAGTTCACCGAACAGGGCGAGGTCGAACTGGCCTTCCGGCGGCTGGACGAACGTGACGGGCACATCAGCGTGCAGGTCAGCGTGCGCGATTCGGGCATCGGCATGACGCCCGACGTGCAGGCACAACTGTTCGAGAAGTTCTCGCAGGCTGACCAGAGCACCACCCGCCGCTTCGGCGGCACCGGGCTCGGCCTGGCCATCTGCCGCAACCTCGTCGAGATGATGGGCGGACGCATCTGGGTGGAGGACTCCGAACCGGGCAAGGGCACGACCATGAGCTTCACGGTCGAACTCGGCCGCGTGCCCGACACCCGGGCGTCCGAACTGGCCGAAGAGGTCGGGCCGCTGCTGCGCGGCATCCGCGTGCTGGTAGTCGATGACAACGAGGTTTCGCGCGAGATCCTCGCCGGCATGCTGCGCTTCTTCCAGCTTGAAGTCGGCACCGCCGCCGGCGGGCAGGAAGCCATCTCGCTGATCTGCGGCGACCAGGCCCGGAGCTGGGATCTGGTGCTGATGGACTGGCGCATGCCGGGCATGAACGGTGATGAGGCCACCCGTCGCATCCACACCGAACTCAGCGCTGCCGACCGCCCGAAGATCGTGATGGTCACCGCCTACGGGCGCGAGGAGGTCGTACGCCTGTCCGAACAGGCCGGAGTGGACGGCTTCCTGGTCAAGCCGGTGTCGCCCTCCACGCTGCTCGACACCATCCTGAGCGTGCTCGGACGCGGGCGGGTGCTCGGTCGCGGGAACGAGACTCCGCTCCCGCAGATCGCCAGCTCTGGCCGCCTGGCCGGGGCCCGCGTGTTGCTGGTCGAAGACAACGACATCAACCGTGAATTCGCCACCGAGCTGCTGCGCAGCGAAGGCATCGAGGTGGATACCGCGGTGCACGGCGCCGATGCGGTGGAGCACGTCCGCAGCCAGACCTACGATGCCGTGCTGATGGACATCCAGATGCCGGTGATGGACGGCCTCGAAGCCGCCCGCCGGATCCGTGCACTGGGACAGGAAGCCGGCCTCGAGCACATGGCCACGCTGCCGATCATCGCCATGACTGCGCTGGCCATGGCGAGCGACGCCGAAGCCTCCCAGGCTGCCGGCATGAACGACCACATCACCAAGCCGATCGCGCCCGAGCGGCTGATGGCCGTGCTGGCACAGTGGCTGCGGCCATCGGCGGGCGATGCCCCCGTCGGCACACCGCGCGGTGGCAGCACCCTCCCGCCCGAATTCCTGCAACTCACGACGCTCGACGCGCGTGAGGGCATACGCCGCATCGGCGGCAAGCCGGACGCCTATCTGCGCCAGTTGCATCGCTTCCGCGAACACTACGCCGACGCCGCCGACGAACTGCGGCGACTGGTCGAATCGCGCGGCGCACGGCAGGCCGAAACCTATTGCCATGCCCTCAAGGGCGTCACCGGCAACATCGGCGCCGTGTCCCTGCATGCCTGCGTGAGCGGGATCGACGAGCTGCTGCGGGGTGATCATCAGCCCGAAACGGAGCAACTCGAACAGGTCGGCACGTTGCTGCGCGCCACCCTCGAAGAGATCGACACCCTCCTGCGCAACCGCCCTGAACTTCCCGTCGCGCCCGCCGTGCAGCAGCTCGATGCCGCCGCGCTCAGCGACCTTCTCGCCCGTCTGGCCCACGCCCTGGAGCATGACCTCGGCGCCGCCGAGCCACTGCTGACGGAACTGCGCGCGGGACTGGCCGGCAGCGAGCTGGCCGACATCGCCGAACAACTCTACGAGCGTGTTGACGTCTTCGACATCGACGGCGCACTGTCGCTGCTGGCGACGTTGCGCGACGCCCCCATCACCGGACAGCCCAGTCAATGACGCCTCCGCCCCCCGACAACCGACCTCGCATCCTGATCGTCGACGACGTGCACGAGAACCTGCACGCCCTGATGAACGTGCTGCGCGACGACTACGCCATCCTCGCCGCCACCAGCGGCGAGAAGGCACTCGAACTGGCACGCCGCCAGCCCCGTCCGGACCTGATCCTGCTCGACATCAAGATGCCCGGCATGGACGGCTATTCGGTGCTCTCGGCCCTCAAGCTGGAACCGCTCACCGCGGACATCCCGGTGATCTTCGTCACGGCCCTGTCGGATGCCGCCGACGAGGCGCGCGGCATCGCCATGGGAGCGGCCGACTACATCGGCAAGCCGATCAATCCGGAGCTGCTGCGCATGCGCGTGCGCACCCAGCTCGAACTGCGCAGTTTCCGCAGCAACCCGGTGATGTTCGACATCAGCGCACCCACCGACCACTCAAACCCGCCGTCGCTGCTGGTGGTGGACGACATTCCCGAAAACGTGCACGAACTGCTCGAAGCCCTGCGCGACGATTACCGCGTGATGGTTGCCGGCAACGGCTCCAAGGCGCTCGACATCATCACCGGCCCGAATCCGCCCGATCTCGTGCTGCTCGACGTCGTGATGCCGGGCATGGACGGATACGAAGTATGCCGGCGCATCAAGAGCACACCGCTGGGCGCCCGCTTGCCGGTGATCTTCGTCACCGTCATTGACGCCACCCACCAGAAGGTACGCGGCTTCGAGCTTGGCGCGGCCGACTACATCACCAAGCCCTTCGACATCGAGGAGGTGCGCGCGCGCATCCGGCATCATCTCGAACTGTCACAACTGCGCCGCTTCCTCGAAGACCTGCTGTCGCAGCGCACCGCCATGCTGCAGGTGAGCGAGGAGAAATACCGCACGCTGGTGCACCGCGACTCGCTCACCGGCCTGCCCAACCGCGTGCTCTTCGCCGAACTGCTGCAGCACGCCGTGCGCAGCGCCGAGCGCAACCGCAGCCAGTTCGCACTGCTGCTGCTCGACCTGGACAACTTCACGACCATCAACGAAAGCCTCGGTCACAGCATCGGCGACCAGTTGCTGATCGAAGTCGCGCGTCGTCTCGGCACCGTCGTGCCCGACGGCGACACGTTGGCGCGCGTGGGCGGCGACGAGTTCAACGCCCTGATCGAACTGCACGAGGGCACGCCATCGTCCGACCTGCGCGCACAGCAGATGCTCGACGCGCTGAGCGAGCCCTTCCGTATCGGTGACAAGACCATCTACGCCAATGCCAGCATCGGCATCGCGCTGTATCCCTCCGACGGGGCCGACGCCGAGTCGCTGCAGAGCAACGCCAACGCGGCACTGCACCAGGCCAAGATGCAGGGGCGCGGCATGATGCGCTACTTCTCCCCGGAGATGTCGCAGCGCGCCCGCACCCGCCTGATGCTGGAGGCCGACCTGCGTCAGGCCATCGAACGCGGCGAGCTGTGCCTGCACTACCAGCCGCAGGTGGACGTTGCGAGCGGTCGCATCAGCGGGCTGGAAGCCCTGGTGCGCTGGCAACACCCGGAGCGCGGCATGGTCTCGCCCGCCGATTTCATTCCCTTCGCCGAAGAGAACGGCATGATCGTGCCGATCGGGGCGTGGGTGCTGGGCGAAGCCTGTCGCCAGATCCGCGCCTGGCAGGACGCAGGCATCACGGCGCCGACGGTGGCCATCAACATCTCGGCGGTGGAGCTGACCCGCGGGCAACTCGTCGAGGTCTGGCGCAAGGCGCTGGCCGACAGCGGCATCGCGGCCGCACGGCTGGAGCTGGAACTGACCGAAACGGCGGTCATCGCCGACCAGACCCACTCCTTCGAGACCGTCAGCGCGCTGCAGGCGCTCGGGCTGCATATCTCCATCGACGACTTCGGCACCGGCTATTCCTCGCTCGGTTACCTGCAGCAGCTCGACGTGGACAAGCTAAAGGTGGACATGTCCTTCGTCACCGACATGACCAGCAATACCGGCAACGCCTCCATCGTCACGGCCGTCATCGCCATGGGGCACAGCCTGGGCCTGAAGGTGGTGGCGGAAGGCGTGGAAACCATGGCGCAGGCAGCCCGCCTGCGCCAACTGCAGTGCGACAGCATCCAGGGCTACCTGATCAGCCGCCCGCTGCCGGCCGACGAAATGGCGCTGTTCCTGAAAGATTTCGCGCCGCTGCGCTTCGACGACTGAGGCGCCTCACAAGCTCGTCAACCGGTCACGTGACAGCCCGTCAGGGGCACGGGAGTGCTCAGAAACCGCTCTGCAGCGGCACCGGCACGGCATGCCCCATCGCCTCGCCCATGCGCACCGGCCGTCCGGCCTCCCAGTCCGAGGCCAGCACCAGCGCGTCGCGCGGGAACAGCATCACCACGGTCGAGCCGAGCAGGAAGCGGCCCATTTCGGCGCCGCGCTCCAGCGTCACCTCGCCGTTGGCGTAGGACCACTCCCGCACCACCCCCGGGCGCGGCGGATTGACCACGCCATGCCACACCGTGGCCATGCTGCCGACGATGGTGGCCCCCACCAGCACCAGCGCAAACGGGCCGTGCTCGCTGTCGAACACGCACACTACGCGCTCGTTGCGCGCAAACAAGCCCGGCACGGCACGCGCCGTGAGCGGATTCACCGAGAACAGGTCGCCCGGCACATGCACCATGCTGCGCAGGCGGCCGGTGCAAGGCATGTGGATGCGGTGGTAGTCGCGCGGACTCAGGTACAGCGTGGCAAAGCTGCCTTCGCGAAACTGCGCGGCCAGCTCGCGATTGCCGCCGAGCAGCGCGGTGGCGGTGTAGTCGTGCCCCTTGGCCTGCACCAGACGCTCACCGTCCAGCGGGCCGCACTGACTGATCGCGCCGTCGACCGGGCACACGAAATCGGCCGGAGCCAGCGGGCGGGCATCCTCGCGCAAGGGCCGCGTGAAGAACTCGTTGAAACTGGCGTAGGCGGTCACGTCGGGGTTGGCTGCCTCGCCCATGTTTACGCCATAACGGCGGATGAACCAGCGGATCACCGCAGTCGTCGCCGCACCCCCTTCGAGGGCCGCCAGGCGGCCCATCAGCATGGTCAGGGCGCGCTTCGGAAGCAGATACTGCGGCAGGACGGCAAGACGATCGGACACTGCGTACTCCGGGCAGGAAGGCGGACGGCGAT
This sequence comes from Pseudazoarcus pumilus, assembly GCA_033837965.1. Lineage (GTDB taxonomy): Bacteria > Pseudomonadota > Gammaproteobacteria > Burkholderiales > Rhodocyclaceae > Pseudazoarcus > Pseudazoarcus pumilus_A. The sequence continues at coordinate 17,110 of JAJLLM010000076.1, read as the reverse complement.
TATAGCCGTCGCACCCGCCACCACCGGCGCCGGGTTAATTGACGCATTCTAGATGCGACATATTGTGATAGGATGCGTCCGTTCCCTGCCCGCAGGTGCCCACATGCAGCTCAACCGCTTCACCGACTACGGATTGCGCGTACTCATGTACCTGCACGCGCTGGAGGCCGAAGAGCGCGTGACCACCGACAGCATCGCGCGCCGCTTCGACATTCCGGTCAATCACCTCAACAAGGTCGTTACCCGGCTGGTGCACCTGGGCTGGGTGTCATCCCGCCCCGGCCGCAATGGCGGCATACGCCTTGCCGAACTCGACAGCCCGCTGCGGCTCGGGGACGTTCTGCGCGAACTCGAAGGCCACCCCACCCTGATCAACTGCAGCGAACCGCCCTGCCCGCTGCGCGGCAACTGTACGCTGCAGCAGGTGCTGGATGAGGGACGCAAGGCCTTCTACGCCGAGATGAACCGTCACACCCTGGCAGACATGACCATCGCTCCCACGCGCACGCTGCTGCAGCGCCTGCGCCACGAAGAACCGCTCAAGCGAGCCTGCCCATGAACGCTCTGCGAGACTGGCTCACGGCCTTCAAGCCGGCCCGCATCACGGCCGACCGGCGTGAGCGCATCCGCGCGTGTATCGGTGCGCTCATCGGCATTTTCACCACCGGCATCACCAGCTACTGGCTGATCGGCAACACGCCGCAGCTCCCCATGCTGATCGCTCCGCTGGGGGCCTCGGCGGTATTGCTGTTCGCGGTGCCGAGCGGCCCGCTGGCGCAGCCCTGGCCCATCGTCGGCGGCAATACCCTGTCGGCCATCGTCGGGGTGACCGCGCTGATGCTGTTCGACGATGTCGCCGTGGCTGCGGCGGTGGGCGTCGGCGGCGCCATTGCGGTGATGTTCCTGACCCGCAGCCTGCACCCGCCCGGCGGCGCCGTGGCGCTGGCCACCGTACTGGGCGGCGACGCCGTGCTGCAGCAGGGCTACACCTGGGCGCTGGTGCCGGTAGGGCTGGAATCGCTGCTGCTGCTCACCATCGGCCTGCTCTACAACAACCTCACCGGGCGCCGCTACCCGCCGCTGCCGACCGCTGCGGCCAATCCGCACAAGACCGCCGATCCGGCACCGGGCGAGCGACAGGGCTTCACCCAGGCCGACCTGGAAACCGTGCTGCAGCGCTACAAGGAAGTGCTGGACGTCAGCCCGAGCGATCTCAAGACCATCCTGCAGCAGACCGAACTGGAAGCCTGGCGCCGCCGCATGGGCGAAGTCCTGTGCCACGACATCATGTCGCGCGACCTTGTCACCGCGCGCACCGACACGCCGCTGATGGACGCCTGGTCGCGCATGCACGCGCACCGCATCCAGGCCCTGCCTGTGGTCGATGACGCCGACACCATTCTCGGCATCGTCACGCAGGTCGACCTGCTCGAACACGCCGGCCTGGACGGCTCGCCCGACCTGCGCACAAAACTCAACGGCCTGCTCGAACACAGCGGTGTACCCGGCGCCGGCTGTGTCGGCGACATCATGACCCGCCCGGCAGAAACCGCCCGCGCCGACGATCACATCGCCGTACTGGTACCCAAACTGGCCGGCGGGGGACGCCACCACATCCCCATCGTCGATGGCGACGACCGCCTCGTCGGCATCATCACCCAGACCGATCTGGTCGCCGCGCTGTACCACGGCGACACCCCGCAAGGCTGAACCTCAACCGGAGGACACCATGAGCACTGACGACACCAACACCACCCCGATGAGCGACGCCGAACTGGCCGAGCTGTTCAACACCCTGCTCGAATGCGAACGCGCCGGCGTCAAGGTGCTGACGGAGTACGAAAAGGATTTCGCCGGCAACGAGCAGGCCATCGAGCTGGTCGTCGCCTCGCGCCACGACGAGGGCAAGTACTGCAAGCTGATGTTCGACTACCTGCGCGAACTCGGCGCCGACGTCAGCCGCAACACCGGCTCCTTCGCCGAGAAGGCACTGGCCGTCGAAGGCAAGGCCGAGCGCCTGGCCTTCCTCAACCGCGGCCAGGGCTGGGTGGCCCGAGAGGTCGCCAAGGCCCTGCCGCGCGTCCCCTATGCCCACATGCGCGAAGGCCTGCAGGAAATGCTCGATACCCACCGCGACAACATCACGCGCACCGAGGAACTCATCGACAAGCTCTGATTCCGGCGCTCCGGCAGCGGCGCGACAGCATGCTATGCTTCGCGCCGCGCGCCGGTGGTGGAATTGGTAGACACGCTGGATTTAGGTTCCAGTGCCGCAAGGCGTGGGGGTTCGAGTCCCTTCCGGCGCACCATCCCGCAGCACCTCTCTTACGACTTGCTTACGCACGCTTGCGTAATATCACCAAGGTCGTACATAATCGCGCGCTCAACGGCTCTGCTGCCTGATTCAGCGTGTTGTGAAAGCGCTCTCGCGCAGGCCGTACCAGCTCTCTCTCCTTCCCGCTACGACCCAATTCCCCACCCCCGGTCGCTAGCCTCCATGGGAAGGATTGTTCGGGGCGGCCTTCACCGGCCGCCCCATTTTTTTGGTTCAGCCCGAGAACGGGCGCGGCACCCTGGCCGCCAGCTCCTGCCGGCGGGCGGTCGCCTTGCCGAGCAGCGCAAATCCGAGCAGTTCGCCCGCGCTGTCTTCAAACAGCGCACAGACCCCCTCGTCATCACGCTCGACGCGCCAGTCTCCCGCCGCACCGGCCGGTGGCGGGCACACCACCGTCGGGCAGGCCGGCGTCTTCACGAGCACCGGCATGGCGGGGTACTGCACCGCAGTCGGCGTGCCGGCCAGCGTGGCAGCCAGCGCGCGCGCCTGATGCATGAGCGGCATCACGAAAGGCAGATTGAGTCCCTCGACCTCGGCGCAATCCCCCAGCGCATGGATGTGCGGCACGCTGGTGGCAAGCTGCCGGTCGGTGACGATGCCGCGCGCCAGCTTGCAGCCGGCCTGCTCGGCCAGCGCAGTGCGCGGTCGCAGGCCCACCGCCGACACCACCACGTCCGCGTTCAGGGTACTGCCGTCGGCCACACGCACGCGGTAGCCACCGTCGGCCTTGTGCACCGCATTCACCTTCGCTTCCAGCCGGAACAGCACGCCGGCGCTTTCCATGCGCTGACTGAAGAAGGCCGCCGCCTCGGGTGGCAGCAGGCGCCCGAGCGGACGGTCGGCCAGATCGACCACGGTCGGCCGGATATTGCGCGCCAGCAGATCATTGGCGAACTCGCAGCCGATCAGCCCGCCGCCCAGCAGCACCACCTTCCGGGCGTCGACGAGACGATCGGTAAAACGGGCGAAATCGTCCAGGTCGTTAACCGACAGCACCTCATCGGCACCGTCACCCTCCAGCGGCAGTCGAACGGGGTCGGCACCGACGGCCAGCACCAGCTCGTCCCAGCGGATGCCGGAACCGTCGGACAGGCGGACCTTTCGTTCGGCCACATCAATGCTGTGCACGTCGGTGCGCGGGCGGATGTCAGCATTGAGTTCGTCGGCCATCTGTTCGCACGACTTCATGACCAGCGACGCCGCCGTCTTGCCCGACGACAGGGCATTCGACAGCATGGGTTTGGAATAGAAATCGGCCGCGTCGCGACTGATGATCACCAGGCGGCAGTCCTGGTCGAGCTTGCGCAACTCGCGCGCGAGGTTATAGCCGGCCAGGCCAGCGCCGATGATGAGTACGGTACGTGTCATGCAAGAGCTCTCCGGGAGATGCGTTCAGTACGCCGGCATGCAGCGCAACGCCTCAATGGTAAGCCCCTCAGCCCATCGATTCACCCATGTTGTCAGCCGGGGAATGCCGCTCAGTGCGCGCTCCCGGCCATGTCCCGCGGGCGCGGCGAGGCCTGTGCAGCGGCGCGGCGCCAACGCAGCACCACCCCACCCATGACCCACAGCAAGCCCGCGAAATCGATCACCACCAGCACGCCGGCCAGGCGTGTCAGCCAGACCTGGGCGCTGACGACGGCCAGGGCCACCGCAGCCAGCGCCAGCAGATGGATGCGCGCCTGCAGCATCACCGGGCGGTCAGGCTGCAGCTTCTTCACGTTCGGCGCACGCAACCCTGCCTGTGACAGGTTCAGCCAGCACAGGAAGGGCACGATTTTGTAGAGCATGCCCTGGATCACACCGCTGAAGCCACCGTACAGCAACAGTACGCCGGCCATCACGGCCCAGCGTCCGTCAGGCAGCATGCGCGCGACCGCAGCGCACGCCAGTCCGGCCAGAAAGGTCAGCATCGCCATGCGAAACGCCCGCGTCGTGGCATCGCCGGCGCTGCGCCGGCTGCGTTGCTGCAACAGCAAGGTGGTGACCGCGAAAAGCGCCGCCAGCGCCAGCGGCAACAACAACAGCACGTTCGCCACACGCGCCTGCCCCAACCCCATGACAGCACTCCACAGCACCAGCAGCACGAATACGGCGAGCGCCCAGCCGCGCGTCATCCAGCCAGGGTAAGCCGGCGTGATCTGGAACATCGGTATCACGATCCAGCTCGTCGCAGCCAGCAGCATGCCGGCGCCGCCGAGCAGTGCCCAACCCACATGCAGTTCAAGCAATACGCCAAACGGCAGCGCCAGCCGACCCGACAGCACCATCGCCAGAGTGGCACCGAGCAGGACCGCAACGCCCAGACCGAGCAAGGCCACGCGCAGGTCGCGCTGGGTGTCGAGCGCCACGCCGCGCCCCCACAGGCCGATCGCCACCGCCAGCACGAACAGCGCCGCGGCCAGACCGAGCAGCGCGCCGCCGGCCTGGATCAACGCCGGCTGGCCGCTCCCGAGCCCGCCGGCCAACAGCCCGGCGCCGACGCTCAATGCCACATGCACTGCGGTAGCCAGCACCGTACCGCCGGCAATCGCAACCCCGCACACCACCGGCAGGATCTGGAACAGCGCACCGCACATCACCAGCAGCATGAAGCCGACCGCGAGCAAATGCGTCAGCGCAAAGGCGGCCGGCTCCCAACGCGAGGACAAGGCCTCCGGCGCGGCCAGCAGCAACAGCCCCGCCGCAACGCCGAACAGCGGCGCAGTGAGCATGAAACGCACAGGCACATGCAAAGGGGGCGTGGCGTCGTAGCACAGGGCGCCGGCTGCGGGATTCATGAGTGTCTGCGGGAAAAGGACGGGTGGGCGGAGGGAGTCACGCAGCACATTCTGGTCGGCCGAATATAAACATCCTTGATCAAGGTCAATGGACGGACGCGTGCTTTCCGTTAACCTCCGCCCGACTCGCGAAGTCTGACTTTAGGACTAGTACGAACGGCGTAGGGCTCGAACGCCGTCGCGGCTCAGGAATTACGGCAAATCACCGCCCCGGTGCGACCATCCCGCTCCCACAAGGAAGGGCCAGCCACACCGCAGTCGATGCGCAGCGAGCTCGTATCGGCAGGGCCTCAAACGAGAAAAGAGATGAACCTGTCCCAGATTCCCTCCCTGCTGTTTTCCCCCCGTACCGGCTGGCAGGCGCTGATGGCCGACCGCCCGTCGACCACGCGTACCTTCGCCAACGTCGCCCTGCCCTTCACGCTGCTGCCGCCGGCCATGATCCTGCTGGCTGCCAATACCATCGGCGCTGCACACTTCCCCGCCATCGAAGCCGGCCTGTGGGAACTCGTCGCAGCCGTTTTCCTGGTTGCCGAACTGCTGGCCGTATTCCTGATGGCCTGGGCGGTTGACGCCTCGGTGCGCGCCAAGGGCGGTCACAGCGACATGGACGGTGCCTTCCTGGTGGCCGCCATTGCCCCGCTGCCGCTGTGGATTTCTTCGCTCGGCCTGCTCTCGTCGAGCATTGCGCTCGCCGCCGGTGTCGCGCTGCTGGGCTTCATCGCCTCGGCGGTGATGATCCGCCACGGCATCCGCAGCGTGCTGGTCGCCCAGCACGTGGTGTGCCCGCGCCAGGTCTCGCTGCGCGTGATCGGTTACGGCGCCCTGACCTGGGTTGCGCTGGCCGGTATCGTGCTGTTCCCGATCGTCCTGCTGGCCTGATCCACGCCACCGCCGAGTGACGGCGCGCGGACTGCGGTCCGACGCGCCGTTTTCTTTTGTGGCGTGCCTTCTGGCTTGATGGCCGTCAATCCCCCCGCGTCCGCGGCGCCGCACAATCGCGGCACAGGCTTGCGCTGCCGCGAGCCGGCCGACGACGATGACGCTCCCGCCCGCACCCACCCGACCACCACTCCAGCACGCCGTCACCGGTGTGTTGCTGTTCCTGCTGATGCTGCCGGTCACGGCCATGGTGCCGGTGCTGTCGGCTCTGACCGTCGAGCGCCACCCCGGCATCGGTGACTTTGCCCGCCACCTGTTCATGTCCGTCAACATGCTCGGCGCCTTGCTGGCCGCGCCGCTTGCCGGCTGGCTGTCCGATCGCAGCGGGCAACGCGTCGCGCTGATCATCGCAGCGCTCACGCTCAATGCGCTGTGCCTGTTCCTGCTGGGCCTGCCGCAAAGCTACCCGGCGACGCTGCTGCTGCGCTTCATCGAGGGCTGCGCGCACGTCGGTGCGCTGTCGCTGTTGATGACGCTGGCCGCCGATCACACCCGCAGCGAGGGGCTGGGCGCGACGATGGGCGGCGTGGGCGCCGCCATCAGCCTCGGCGTGGCCGCTGGTGCACCGCTTGGTGGCTGGATCGGCGCGCATGATGCAACGCTCGTACCCACCCTCGGCGCAGCCTTGATCGCCGCCCTGACCGTCGCCGCCGCGCTGCTGCTGCGTGACGCAGGCAGGCCGGCGGCACGCGAGCGCCGCTCGCCACTGGCCGCACTGGCGATGCGGCGGGCGCTGGCGATGCCCTATGCCTTTGCCTTCATCGACCGCTTCACGGTCGGCTTCATCGTGTCCACCGTGTCGCTGTACTTTGCCGGCGTATTGCATCTCGGGCCGGCACGCATCGGCCTCGCGATGGCTGCGTTCCTGTTGCCCTTTGCGTTGCTGACCTGGCCGGCCGGCGTGCTGTGCCGACGCATCGACAGCCTCACCCTGATGCTGGCCGGCAGCGCGCTCTACGGTCTGTTCCTGATCGCGCTGCCGTGGGCCCGCGAAGCCTCGCTGCTGCCCGTGATGGCCATCGGCGGAAGTGTCGCGGCCCTCATGTACGCCCCGTCGCTGGTGCTCACCGCCAGACTCGCCCCGCCCGACGCCCGCGCCCTAAGCGTGGCGGGTTTCAACGTGGCTGGTTCGGCCGGCTTCGCACTCGGCCCGCTCGTGGCAGGCGCCCTGCTCGCGCTGCTGCGCGCCATCGGCGTGGACAGCCATGTGCCGGTGTTCGTCTTCTTCGGGCTGTGCGAGATCGTGCTGGTGCTGGCCCTGCTGCCGCACTGGTGGCACGCTCGCCGCCACACCACAAGCAATTCACTCAAGCTTTCCGCCTGCCACGCCGATGTCCGGTGTACACCCTCGCCTTCACGGAACACGCCATGAGCCCATCCTCCACCAGAGGTCACCCGACCACCATCGGGCAACGCCTCGTCCTCCTCGTCGCCGTGCCGCTGCTGGCACTGCTGGTGTTCGCCGGACTCGGAATCCACGCCAGCCTGCAGAAATACCGCTCGGCCACGATCACGCAGGAACTGATGTCGATCTCGGTCGCCGCCAACGACGCCATCCACCGGCTGCAGGTCGAACGCGGCGCCTCGGGGGTCTTCCTCAGCAGTGGCGGCCAGCGCTTTGCCGACACCCTGCCCGGGTATCGCACCGAATCCGATGCGGCAATTGAGGCCTTGCGCAGGCAGGTCGGGACGACCGACGCCGCTGCCCTGCCGGAGGTCGCCGAGGTGCTGGGCGAAGCCCTCAGCCGTCTGGACGCTCTGGCCAGCACACGGGGCGCAATCAGCCAGCAGGCCATCGACGCGCCGGCCAGCGGGGCGTGGTACACCGGCACCATCAACCGCCTCATCGCCAGCATGGCGGCGGTGGCGCGCTTCAACGAGGACCCCACCATCGCGCAACGCGCCTCGGCCTTCGAATCGCTCGTGCGCGCCAAGGAAAGTGCCGGCCTGGAGCGCGCGCTCAACGCGCAGATCTTTGCCGCCAACTTCTCCACGCCCGAACAGTACGAACTGCTGGGACGCCACATCAACCGCCAGGACGCCTTCTTCGAGATGTTCCGCACCGCCGCCGGCAGCGAGGAGATCGCCGCGCTCGAGGCGCTGCAGCAATCCGCAATGACTCAGGACGTCATGACGCTGCGTGCGCGCATCGTCGAACTGCAGATGCTCGGCGGCTTCAACGTCAAGCCCGAGGACTGGTTCGCCGCCAGCACGCGACGCATCGAAGGCCTGCGCAACATCGAGCAGAGCATTGCTGCCGGCATCGACCGCCTGTCCGGTCGTCTGGTCGATGCCGCCATGCAGGCGTTGATCGTGACGCTGGCCGCAGCCGTGCTGGCGGTGCTGGTGACGGTGGCGATCTCGACTTGGGTGGCACGCAGCATCAGCCGGCCGCTGCAGGCCGCCATCGAAGTCGCGGAGTTCGTCTCGCGCGAGGACGACTTCACGCACAAGGTGCCGGAAGAAGGCGTGGCCGAGGTGATGCGCGCAGCCCAGGCCTTCAATGCGCTGATGGATAAACTGCGCATGATCCTCGGCGAGACCGGCCAGTCCAGCCACGCCATCGCCGAGGCCGCGCAGTCGCTGTCGGCCTCCAGCGGCACGCTCAGTCACAGCGCCGAGCTGCAGTCGGACGCCGCCTCGTCGATGGCGGCCGGTGTCGAACAGGCCTCGGTCAGCATCAGCGAGACCGCCTCCAACGCCGAAGCCGCCGCCGACCTCGTGCAGCGCGCACGCGAACGTACCGGCTCGGCATTGGCCTTGATGAACGAGATGGTCGATCGCGTGCGCCAGATCGCCACGCGCGTGAATGCTTCGAGCCGCGACGTGATCGAGCTCGAAACCGGCTCGCAGAAGATCGGCGGCATCGTGGCCGTGATCCGCGAGATCGCCGAACAGACCAACCTGCTGGCCCTCAACGCCGCCATCGAGGCGGCACGGGCCGGCGAGCAGGGGCGCGGCTTCGCGGTGGTGGCGGACGAAGTGCGCAAGCTGGCCGAGCGTACCTCGTCGGCCACTGGCGAGATCGGCACCATCATTGAAGACATCCAGAGCCGCGTCGGCGGCACCGTGCAGGCCATGCAGGACACCGACAGCGAAGTCGGCTCCAGCCTCGAACTGGTGACGCGCACGGCCGCAGCACTGGAGGAGATCGGCCAATCCTCCAGCCATGTCTCGGAGAACGTACAGGGCATCGCCAATGCCATTCGCGAGCAGAACGCCGCGGTACAACAGGTCGCCACCAATGTGGAGCGCATCGCCGACATGACCGAGCAGAACAGCAGCGCCGCGCAGGACAACGCGGCCACTGCTGCGCATCTGGAGGAACAGGTGGCGCGCCTGGATGCGCTGATCTCGCGCTTCCGGCTATAGGGTTTGTGCGCGGCGGCCGTGGCGGCCACACCATGAGCCGGGACTGCCATGGCAGTGCCGTGTATAGTGCGCCCCTGCAAGGAACAACCATTTCATGAACATGGCTTATTCACGCCGGCCCGGGAACGCGCATGCAGCGCTCTGACCACCCGCCTCACACGACGGCCCCACCTCCGGGGCCGTCTTGCCGTGTGCGGCGCTTCGGCATCCTCACCGCCCTGTATCTGCTGGCCGCCTGGGCCGGCCATCTGGTCGCGCTGTCCACGGGATATGCTTCGCCGCTTTGGCCGGCCGCCGGCATCGCGCTGGCGGGCCTGCTGGTGTGGGGGATCCGCCTGTGGCCTGCGATCTGGCTGGGCGGCCTGCTCACCGAACTGTTCATCACTCCGTCCGGCAGCGACTGGCCGGTGTCCGTCGGCATTGCCTGCGGCATCGCCCTGCAGGCGCTGGCCGGCGCCTGGCTGGCGCACCGTGAATTGGCACGCAACAGTGATGGCTATTCCGACCGGGCGCTGCTGCGCCTGATCCTGCTGTGCGGGCCACTGGCCTGCCTCGTCGCCAGCGGCATCGGCATCGCCACGCTGCTGGCCAGCGGCGCGCTGATACCAGCCCAGCTACTCGATAACTGGCTGCTGTGGTGGGCCGGCGACACGGTTGGTGTGCTGCTGTTCACGCCCCTGGCGCTGGCGCTGTGGCCGGGCAATGCCGGCTTGCGCCAGCACTGGGAGGGCGGCTGGCGTGTGGCGGTGATTCCGGCCGTGACGGCTGCGCTGCTGCTGGCCGGACTGGTGCAGATGACGCGACTGGAGGCCTCGCGTGTGCACGCCGAGGCGATGCGCGACATGGACATCGTCGGCGACCGCAGTCTGGTCGAACTGTCCGCCGCCCTGCAGCCGCTGCACGGCATGGTGCGCCTGTTCGAGGCCAGCGATCACGTCACGCGCGATGAATTCCGACGCTACGCCGAAAGCCTGCGGCGCCACGAGGCGATCACCGGCATCGACTGGGCGCCACGCGTGGCGGGTGAGGACCGCTCACGCTTCGAGGCCACGGTGCGTGCCGACGGTCTGTCGGACTATTTCGTGTTCGATCTGGATGCCGCAGGCGAGATGCGCCCTGCCGCATCGCGGCAGGAGCACTTTCCGGTGCTGTACACCGAGCCCTTCGCCATCAACCACGCCGCGCTGGGCCTGGACCACGCGCAATCGGCCGAACGTCGTGCCGCGATGGCGCGCGCGCTGGCCAAACCCGGCACGGCGCATGTGTTGCGCGAGGAACTGCTGCGCACCCACCGCCCCAGCCTGCTGGTCTTCCTGCCGGTCAGCGAATCCGGCACGGCCACGCTGGCGGGCTATGTGGTTGGCGTGCTCGACCTGCAGCACCTGGTTTCCGGCCTTGTGGACGAGGCTGCCGCGCAACAACTTGCCTTCCGGGTGTACGACGTCAGTCCCGGCGCACCTTCACGCGTGCTCTACGACACCCTGCCGGCCGATGCCGTGCCGGATCTGTCGCGCGAGCTGTCCGTCGGAGGGCTGAGCTGGCGCGTCGACATGGCGCACGTCGGCACACAGCAGGACGCCACCACCTTGCAGACGCTGCGCGTGTATCTGGGCTTCGCGGTATTTGCCTCGTTACTGGTGGCCTTCGCGGTACTCGGCAGTGCCGGACGCAATGCCGCCACCAACGCCCGCGTGCGCGAACGCACCACCGAGCTGGACGAGACGCTGGCCCGGCTGCGCGACCGCGAGGCCGAGGAGCGCGCGGTGCTCGACAACATCGTCGAGTGCGTCATCACCATCGCTACCGACGGTCACGTCATCAACATCAACCGCGCCGTCGAACCGATGTTCGGTTATACGCCGGACGAGGTCATCGGCCGCAACGTCGCCATGCTGATGAGCGGCGCCGACTCGGCCGCCCACGACGACTACATCCGGCGCTACCTGGACACCGGCGAGCGGCGCATCATCGGCCGTAACCGCGAGGTCGTCGGCCGTCACAAGGACGGCCGCGCAATCGCGCTGGAACTGGCGGTAAGCGAATACGTCTTCGGCGAACGCCGCGTGTTCACCGGCACGCTGCGCGACATCAGCGAGCGCAAGGCGCTGATGGCCGACCTGACCCGCGCACGCGAGCAAGCGGATGAAGCCAACCGCGCCAAGTCGGCCTTCCTCGCTGCCATGAGCCACGAGATCCGCACGCCGATGAACGGCGTGGTGGGTCTGTCCGACGTGCTCGCTTGCAGCAGCCTGGACGAATACCAGCGCGATCTGGTGCGCACCATCCGCGAATCCTCTACCGCCCTGCTGACGCTGATCGACGACATTCTCGACTTCTCCAAGATCGAGGCCGGGCGGCTGGAGATCGAGCTGCGTCCGCTGGCGCTGACCGAGGTCGTCGAGGGCGTGTGCGCCTCGCTCTCACCCATCGCGGTGCGGCGCGGCGTGGACGTGTCGCTGTACATCGACCCGACGCTGCCCGTCGGCGTGATCTCCGACGAGGTACGGCTGCGTCAGGTGCTCTACAACATCGTCGGCAACGCCATCAAGTTCTCCGCCGGGCGGCCCGACGTGCGCGGCGTGGTGTCGCTGCGCGTGGTGCGCGCCGGCGACGACCCGCTGCGCGTGTGCTTCAGCGTTGCCGACAACGGCATCGGCATCGCGCCCGAACGCCTGCATGTCCTGTTCCGCCCGTTCACCCAGGCCGAAACCTCGACCACCCGCCGCTACGGCGGCACCGGCTTGGGGCTGGCGATCTGCTGCCGGTTGGTGGACATGCTCGGCGGCGAGATCAGCGTGGACAGCGCGGTCGGACGCGGCGCCACCTTCCGCGTCACGCTGCCGCTGGAAGTCGCGTCCGACATCGAGGCGCCGCCGCTGCCGGTGCTCGACGGCGTCGATTGCCTGATCGGCCCGTGCTGCGGCGCCGACGCCGACATCGTCGAAGCCTATCTGGCGCGCGCCGGCGCACGCACCCATCGCCCCGCCGATACCGCCGAAGCGCTCGACGTGGCGCGCGACGCGCAACCGCCGTTGATCGTCATCGACTGCACGCGCGACGGCGACGCACCGGCCTCCGAGTACCTTCTGCCGGGCATCGACGCGCGCGGCGTGCGGCTACTGCGCGGACGCGGCGCCGGTCGTCTCGACCCGCGCCGTCAGATCGCCGTGGACGCCAACGTACTGCGCCGCGCCACCCTGCTGCGGGCAGTCGCCGTGGCCGCCGGACGCGCCTCGCCCGAAGCCGCCGACGAGGCCGATGCCGGCGGCCTGCCCCGCCCCGCGTCGCCGCCCGACGTGCAAGCCGCGCGTGCCGAGCACCGCCTGATCCTGGTCGCCGAGGACAACGAGATCAACCAGAAGGTCATCCTGCATCAACTCGCCCTGCTCGGTTACGCCGCGGAAGTCGCCGAGGACGGCGCGCAGGCGCTGTCGATGTGGCGGCGCGGCGACTACGCCCTGCTGCTCACCGACCTGCACATGCCGCAACTCGACGGCTACGCGCTGACTGCCGCGATCCGCCGCGAGGAACGCCCCGGCAGCCACGCCCCCATCCTCGCGCTCACCGCCAACGCACTGCGCGGCGAGGAACGGCGCGCGCAGGAGGCCGGCATGGACGCCTATCTGACCAAGCCGGTGCAGCTCGATGTGCTGCGCCGCACCCTCGAACAGCATCTGCCGGGAGTAGCGCCGCGCACCCCGGCCCCTACCGGACCCTCGGCGGTCACGGCCAAGGATTCCGCACTGCCGCTGTTCGACGTCTCGGTGCTGGAAGAACTGGTGGGCGATGACCAGCAGATCGTGCGCGAATTCCTGCATGAGTTCCGCCGCAGCGCCAAGGATCTGGCCGAATCGCTGCACACCGCGCTCGACGGCGGCTGGCCGCTGGAGGCCGGCAATGCGGCGCACAAGCTCAAGTCCGCCGCACGCTCGGTCGGCGCGCTGGCATTGGGCGAGGAATGTGCCATCATCGAACGCGAGGCGCGTCAGTCCGACGCCGATGCTCTGGCTGTCCGCCTGCCCGGCTTCGACGCGCTGCTGCGCGAGACCGGGCGCATGATCGATGCCCATCTGGCAGGAAACCACGACGCATGAGCACCCTGGTCATCGACGACGAAGCCTTTGTCCGCAAGCTGCTCGCGCACCTGCTCGGGCGCGTCGGCGTGCGCGACGTGCTCGCCTGCGAGGACGGCCGGAGCGGGCTCGAACTGCTCGGCGAGCGGCCCGGGATCGACCTCATCTTCCTCGACCTGCAGATGCCCGGCATGGACGGCGTGGAATTCATCCGCCATCTCGTCACACGCGAATACCGCGGCGCACTGGTGCTGGTGAGTGGCGAGGACGAGCGCATCCTGCACACCACCGGGCGGCTGGCGCGCGCACACCGGCTCGACGTGCTCGGCGAAATCCGCAAGCCGGTCAGCTCCGACGCGCTGCGCGAGGTGCTGGCGCGGCGCGGCACCCAGACCCTCACGCCGCAGCCGGGCCTGCGACGCGAGTACGATGCCGCAGCCCTGCGCACGGCCATCGCCCAAGGCGAGCTGATCAATCACTACCAGCCCAAGGTGTCGCTGGAGAACGCGCAATTCGCCGGCGTCGAGACGCTGGTGCGCTGGCAGCACCCCAGCGACGGCCTGATCGGCCCGGACCGCTTCATCCCGCTGGCCGAGGACAACGGTCTGATCGACGCGCTGACCCGTCAGGTGCTGGAAACCGCGCTGCGCGACATGCGCACGCTGCTCGACGGCGGCAACGCCATCCAGGTAGCGGTGAACGTGTCGATGCAGAACCTGCACGCGCTGGATTTCCCGGAATACGTTGCGCGCGTCGCGCTGGCCGCTGGCGTGCCGCTGGGCGCGCTGATCCTGGAAGTAACCGAATCGCGCCTGATGGACGATCCGCTCTCGGCGCTGGAAATCCTCACCCGCCTGCGGCTGAAACGCATCGGGCTGTCGATCGACGACTTCGGCACCGGACATTCCTCGCTCGCACAACTGCGCGACATCCCCTTCACCGAACTCAAGCTCGACCGCAGCTTCGTGCACGGCGCCGCGCGCGACGCCGCCCAGCGCGCCATTCTGGATGCCAGCCTCGACATGGCGCGCCAGCTCGGCATCACCACCGTCGCCGAAGGCGTGGAAGACCGTGAGGATTGGGAGTTCCTGCGCGCCCGCGGCTGCCATCTGGCGCAGGGCTGGTTCATCGCCCGCCCGCTCGCGGCGGGCGAACTGCCCGCCTGGATCGCGGCCTGGAACGCGCGCCGCGGTGAGGTGCTGGGCTACCGCTGACTCAGTGCATGGCGCCGCGTGCGCCGCCGCGCTGCAGCACCGAGGCGTCGAGCTCGTCGAAGCGCAGCACTCGCCCATCATGCTCGGCGGCCAGTGCGCGCGCATCGGTCTCCGACGCGAAGGAGGCCAGCGTCGCGCCCATCGCCCCCTTGAGCTGCGTGCCGGCCACATACCAGGCCGTGGTGGCGTCGATCAGCTGTTCGTCGTCCGGATGCTCCCAGCTGCCGTGCGCCATGTCATGCACGAACAGGCGCGCGCCGGCCACCTGATTCTCGGGCTGCAGCCACCAGCCGATCAGCTCGGCCGTGGAGCAGAAGGCGTGCGTGCCGTCGCGTCCCACGGCCTGACCCTTGGGGCCGGGAAAGTCGGTCACGATCATGCCGCACACATGGCATTCGTCGTCGGGGTGGAATGCGCGGGCCTGCAGCTCGGTGGCCGCTTCATCGGCGCCGCCACAACCGGCCAGCAGGATCAGCGCGGCCGTGGCCAGCGCGCTGCGGATCGTCGTTCGGTTCATGTTCATTCCTTCACACGGTACGACGGGAAAACACCCGCCACGCAGCGGCCAGCAGCAGCGCCGCCCACAAAGCCAGCACGACCCACAGTACGGCCTCGCCCACCGGCAGCTCGGCGCCCAGCGACAGCACGCCCAGGCCTTCACCGGCGGCATCGAAGCCGCCCAGGTTGATCAGCCGGTACAGGTCGGTGGGATTGGCCAGCAGCAGCCACGGCAGCAGCGCCGGGCTGACGCTGCCCTGTCCCAGCACCAGCACGCCGAGCAGCGCCAGATCGAACACCAGCACGAACACGAACCACGCGCCGAGCGCGAAGCCGGCCGCGCCGGATTTCTCTTTGGCTGCGCTGGACAGCACATAGGCCAGCGCCAGAAACACCCAGCCCAGCAGCATGGACGAAGCGACGAAGCGCCCGAAGGCGGTTGCAAGCAACAGCAGTTCCACGTCCTCGACCAGCAGCGCAATGGCCAGCGCGGCGCTGCCGAAGCCGATCAGCATGGCCAGCGCGAGGATCAGGCCGTGGCCGAGGAACTTGCCGAGCAGGATGTGGCCGCGCCCGAGCGGATAGGTCAGCAGCAGCATCAGCGTGCCGGCCTCGTCTTCGCCGACGATGGCGTCATAGGCGAGCAGCAGCGCGATGAGCGGCACGAGGAAGGTGGCGAGACTGGCCAGACTGGCGATGGTGGCCGGGATCGAAGTGAAGCCGACCTGCCCCGAGGCGGCCGCGCCGAACCACGCGATGCCCACCGCGAGCAGCGCGAACACCAGCGTGATGGCGACCAGCCAGCGGTTGCGCAGGCCGTCGGCGAATTCCTTGCGGGCGATGGCGATGACGGGGTTCATTGCACGGCTCCTTCGGCGCGCTGCATGTAGTGGCGGTACAGGTCTTCAAGCGTGGGCGCATGGATCTCGATGTCCTGCGGCGAGTCCTCGCCGAGCAGCTCGCGCAGCAGATCGAGCTTGTGACCGTTGATCGCGGCGATTTCGGCGCCGTCCGTGCCGAGGCTGCGCGCGGCGAGCCCCTGCGCCTGCCAGTCGCGCACGCGGCGCTCGCCATCGGCCAGGCCGCGCACGCGCAGCATCGACGGCAGACCGGCTTCGACGCGCAGATCGGTGAGGCTGCCGACCGCCTGCAGCCGACCGTTGGCGAGGATGGCGGCGCGGTCGATGTGCGCTTCCACGCCCGGCAGCACGTGCGAGCACAGCACGATGGCCGTGCCTTCGCGGCGCAGCCGGTCGGTCAATTCATACAGTTCGCGCGTGGCAATCGGGTCCAGCCCCACGGTGGGTTCGTCGAGCAGCAACAGACGCGGCGCGCCGAGCAGCGCCTGCGCGAGCCCCAGACGCTGGCGCATGCCCTTGGAGTAGGTGCGCACGCGGCGATCCGCTGCGTGCGCCAGCCCGACCTGCTCCAGCAGTTGGTCGGCCTGGGTCTGCGTCGCGCCCTTCAAGCGCGCGAAATGGCGGATGGTCTCGCGCCCGGTCAGTTGCGGATAGAAGCTCACGTTCTCGGGCAGATAACCCAGCCGGCGCCGCACCTCGGTGGAATCGGGCGCGCCGCCGAGCACCTGCACGCGGCCCTCATTGGCGGCCAGCAGGCCGAGCACGATCTTCATGGTAGTGGTCTTGCCCGCACCGTTGTGGCCGAACAGGCCCAGCACCTCGCCTTGGGCGAGTGTCAGGTCCAGGCCTTCGAGCACGGTCATCGCACCGTAGCGTTTGGTGACGCCTTCGAGTTCGACGGCATTCATGGTTGGTTCTCCTTGGCCTGCGCAAGCTGCGCTGCGGCAGGCGGGTGCATCAGCGGGCGGCTGTCCTGCACGCCCGGCGAGCGCGTCACCGGAAAGGCGCGCTGCACCCAGCGCAGCAGTTCGATGGC
>JAJLLM010000075.1:0-12339 GCA_033837965.1 Pseudazoarcus pumilus | reverse complement strand
GCGGCGATGTGGCGCGCGCGCTATGCGCCGGCAGCGGCCTTCAATCAGTCCAAGAAATGGGGCATCGTCGGCCTGACGCTGGGCTTCGTGCTGTGGCAGGTCGGCTTCATGAGCATCGGCGGCGAGTGGTTCGGCATGTGGATGTCGCAGACCTGGAACGGCATTGAATCGGCCTTCCGGTTCTTCATCACGATCGGGGTGGTGCTGGTGTTCGTGGCGATGGACGACCGGGATGGCCCGGCGACGCATCCATAGCGCAGGATTTGGCCAACAAGACGGTGCCCTGTTGGCCGTAGGCCGGTATCAGAGAGTTATCTCAGAATGACTTGATGCCTCAGCCTGCAAAGGCTGCACTGCCAGCCGAAGACCCATGGCTTTGAGAATGGCGGTCAGGCTGCTCAGGGCGGGGTTTCCCTGTGGGGACAGTGTCCGGTAGAGCTGGGTTGGGTTGAGCTGCGCGTGTTCGGCGACGGCCTGCATGCCGCCGAAGGCCTGCGCGAGTTGGCGCAGCACGGTCAGCAGTTCGGCCTGGTCTCCGTTCTCAAGGATGTCGTTGATCACGGCCAGGGCCAGGGCCGGGTCCTTGCGGTACAGCTCGGCCATCGCCTCGTCATGGGGTCTGCTTCTCATCGGGGTCTCTCCGTTGCCAGTCCTGCCAGCATTCCACTGCATGAACAATGTCGGCACTTTGGGTGCGCTTGTTGCCGCCGCAGAGCAGCAGAACGATGCGTTGGCCGGCGATGGCGTAGTACACGCGATAGCCCGGCCCGACATCGATACGCAGTTCCCAGACGCCATCACGGCAGAACTTGTGATCGCCGAAGTTGCCCTGCTCAATGCGCGCCACACGTCGGATGACTGCGATCCTGGCCTGGTGATCGCGCAAATGCTGCAACCAGTCGATGTATAGATCCTTCTGGTCGCGGGCGGTCAGGTAGTGCTCGATTCGGTACGTGTTCATATTCGTTTAAAGACGAATAAAGGTCAAGATTCGGGCGACCACCTGAATATGCCAGAAAGATATAAAACGGCCTTCGGAATAAAAAAGGGACGCCGCAGCGTCCCTTCTGTCTTGTGACGGATTGGGCCTACTTCCAGCCACCCCCCAGCACCTTGTACAGCGTGACCAGGCTGGTTGCGTCCGCGAGCTGCACACCGACCAGTTCCTGCTGAGCGGCGTAGAGCTGGCGCTGCGCGTCGAGCACGCCGAGGTAGGAGTCCACGCCACCCTTGTAGCGGGCGTCGGACAGCCGGAAGCTCTCGGCGGTGGCGTCGAGCAGCGCGCGCTGGGCGTCGAGGCGCTCGTTCAGCGTGGCGCGTTCGGCAAGCACGTCGGCCACTTCGCGGAAGGCGGTCTGGATGGCCTTCTCGTAGGTGGCCACTGCAATTTCGCGGTCCACACGGCTGACATCCACTTCGGCTGACAGGCGGCCGGCGCTGAAGATCGGGATGGAGATCATCGGCATGAAGGCCCAGGTGCGCGTGCCCGATTCGAACAGGCCGGACAGCGCGGTGCTGGCGGTGCCGGCCGAGGCGGTGAGCGAGATGCGCGGGAACAGCGCCGCGCGCGCCGCGCCGATGTTGGCGTTGGCGGCGAGCAGGCGGTACTCGGCTTCGAGGATGTCGGGGCGGCGCACCAGCACCATCGACGGCACACCGGCCGGCAGGTCGGGCAGGGTGACGCGGCCGGTGAGGCCGTCGGGCAACAGGTCTTCGCGTACGTCGCCGCCGACCACCAGCATCAGCGCGTTACGGCCCTGGGCGACCAGCGCCTCGTAGCGCGCGGCGTCGGCACGGGCGCGCTCCAGGCTGGTGCGCACCTGGTTGAGTTCCAGTGCCGAGGCGACGCCCAGTTCCTCGCTGCGCTTGGTCAGTTCATACGATTCGCGCTGCGCGCGCAGGGTTTCCCGCGCGATGGTGAGCAGTTCGCGGTCGGCCGCGAGTGACAGCCAGGTGCCGGCGACTTCGGCCACCAAGCTGATCTGCGCCGCGCGGCGTGCCTCGGTGGTGGCGAGGAATTCTTCCAGTGCGGCCTGGCTGAGGTTCTTCACGCGGCCGAAGAAATCCAGCTCGAAGCCGGTAAAGCCGATGTCGGCCGTGTACTGCCGGCTGATGGTGGATTCGCCCGTCTGTGAGACCTCGGCCGAGATGCGCTGGGCGCTCTGCCCCACGCCGGCATCCAGCGTCGGGAGGCGGTCGGCGCCACGGATGCGGTACTGCGCGCGGGCGCGCTCGATGGCGAGCGAGGCCATGCGCAGGTCACGGTTGTTGGTCAGCGCCTGTTCGATCAGTGCGTGCAGACGCGGCTCGGTGAAGAACTGGCGCCATTCGATCTGGTCGGCCGGCACGCCGTCGGCCTCGGTGGGCTGGCCCCAGCCGGTGGGCACCGGCGCAGCGGGGCGTTCGTAGTCCGGTGCGAGGTTCATGCAGCCGGACAGCACCAGCACGGTCAGCAGGGAGAGTGCGGGGGTTTTCATGAGTGCGAGGTCTCCTGCGCCACGGCGGCTTGCTGCGACTTCTTGCGACCGAAGATGCGCAGGATCACCACGTAGAACAGCGGAATGAAGAAGATGCCGAGCAGCGTGGCCGACAGCGTGCCGCCGAGCACACCGGTGCCGATGGCGTTCTGCGCGCCGGAGCCTGCGCCAGTGGCGATGGTCAGCGGCACCACGCCGAGGCCGAAGGCCAGCGAGGTCATGATGATCGGACGCAGTCGCTGACGCACGGCGGTGAGCGTGGCCTCGATCATGTCCTTGCCCTCTTCCATCTGCGCCTTGGCGAACTCGACGATGAGGATGGCGTTCTTGGCCGACAGACCGATGATGGCGAGCAGGCCGACCTGGAAGAACACGTCGTTGGACATGCCGCGACCCAGTGCCGCCAGCAGCGCGCCGAGCACGCCGAGCGGGATCACCATCATCACCGCGAACGGGATGGACCAGCTCTCGTACAGCGCCGCCAGACACAGGAACACGACCAGCACCGACAAGGCATACAACGCAGGCGCCTGCGAGCCGGAACGGCGCTCCTCGTACGAGGTGCCGCTCCACTCGTAGCCGAAGCCCGGCGGCAGCTTGGCCATGATTTCCTCGACGGCCTGCATGGCATCGCCGGAAGACAGCCCCGGCGCGGCCTGGCCGAGCAGCTCGACCGCCGGCTGACCGTTGAAGCGTTCCAGACGCGGCGGGCCGTAGGTCCATTCGGCGGTGGCAAAGGCGGACACCGGCACCATCTCGCCGGAGGCATTGCGCACGTACCACTTCGACAGATCTTCCGGTCGCATGCGCGAGGGTGCGTCGCCCTGCACGTACACCTTCTTGATGCGGCCACGGTCGATGAAGTCGTTCACGTAGCTGCCGCCCCAGGCGGTGGACAGGGTGTTGTTGATGTCTGCCACCGACACGCCCAGGGCGCCGGCGCGGGCGTGGTCGATCTCGATGCGGAACTCCGGCGTGTCTTCCTGCCCGTTGGGGCGCACGCCGACCAGACGCGGGTCCTGCCCGGCCATGCCGAGGAACTGGTTGCGCGCCGCGATCAGCGCCTCATGGCCGAGGCCGCTGCGGTCCTGCAGCTGTACGTTGAAGCCGCCCGAGGTGCCCAGCTCCAGCACCGCCGGCGGCACGAAGGCGAACACCATGGCCTCGCGGATCTGCGAGAAGGCGCCCATGGCGCGGCCGGCAACGTCGCGCACGTTCTGCCCTTCGCCGGTGCGCTGATCCCACGGATGCATGTTCACGAAGCCGATACCGACGTGCTGGCCGCGGCCGCCGAAGCTGAAGCCGGCCACCGTGAACAGTGCGCGCACGTTTTCCTTCTCGTCTTCGAGGAAGTGCTTTTCAACCTTCTTCAGTACTTCCAGCGTGCGTTCCTGCGTGGCGCCGGCGGGCAGCGAGACCTGCGTGAACATCACACCCTGGTCCTCGTCCGGCAGGAAAGAGGTGGGCATGCGCAGGAACAGCAGGCCGAGCACCACGACGATGGCCGTGTAGATGGCGAGGAAGCGCAGCGAGCGGTGCAGGATGTAGCTCACCGAGGATTCATAGCGCTTCTGGTTGCGCTCGAAACTGCGGTTGAACCAGCCGAAGAAACCGCGGAACCAGCTGCCTTCACCGGCGTTGTGGCCCTTGGGCACCTGCTTCAGCATGGTGGCGCACAGCGCCGGCGTGAACACGATGGCGACCAGCACGGACAGCGCCATGGCGGACACGATGGTGATCGAGAACTGGCGGTAGATCACGCCGGTGGAGCCGCCGAAGAAAGCCATCGGAACGAACACCGCGGAGAGCACCAGACCGATGCCGATCAGCGCGCCGGTGATCTGGCCCATGGATTTCTTGGTGGCTTCCTTGGGTGGCAGGCCCTCCTCGGTCATGATGCGTTCGACGTTTTCCACCACCACGATGGCGTCGTCCACCAGCAGGCCGATGGCCAGCACCATGCCGAACATGGTGAGCATGTTGATCGAGAAGCCGAAGGCCGCCATCAGGCCGAAGGTGCCGAGCAGCACCACCGGAATGGCGAAGGTCGGGATCAGCGTGGCGCGGATGTTCTGCAGGAACAGGAACATCACCAGGAACACCAGCGCGACGGCCTCGATCATGGTCATCACGACTTTCTGGATCGAGATGCGCACGAACGGCGTGGTGTCATAGGGGACCACCGCTTCCACGCCCGGCGGATAGAAGCTCTTCATCTCCTCGAGTTTGGCGCGGATGGCGGTGGCGGTTTCCAGCGCATTGGCGCCTGCCGCCAGGCGGATGGCGATACCCGCCGCCGGCTGGCCGTTGAAGCGCGCCACCGTGTCATAGCTTTCGGCGCCGATCTCCACGCGTGCGACGTCGCGCAGCCGCACTTCGCCACCCGAGGCGGCGGTGCGCAGCAGGATGTCCTCGAACTGTTCGACGCTCTGCAGACGGCTCTGCGCGGTGATCGACGCAGTGAAGCCCTGGCCCGGAATGGCCGGTGTGCCGCCGAGCTGACCGGCCGACACCTGTGTGTTCTGCGCCTCGATGGCACTGCGCACATCACCCGGCGTGAGCCGATAGTTGTTGAGCTTGGCCGGATCGAGCCAGATCCGCATGGCGTACTGCGAGCCGAAGACCACCACTTCGCCGACGCCGGTAACCCGCGACAGCGGGTCCTGCACGCTGGAGACCAGGAAGTCGGTGAGGTCGAAGTTTGACAGCGAACCGTCCGGCGTGACGAAGCCGATCACCATCAGGAAGTTGCGCGCCGACTTGGCGACCTGCACGCCCTGTTGCTGCACGGCCTGCGGCAGCAGCGGGAGGGCGAGCTGCAGCTTGTTCTGCACCTGCACCTGGGCGATGTCGGGGTCGGTGTCGGCGCTGAAGGTCAGCGTGATGGTCGAGCGGCCGAAGGAATCGCTCGACGAGTTGAAGTAGAGCAGGCCGTCCAGGCCGGTCATCTTCTGCTCGATGACCTGCGTCACGGAGTCTTCCACAGCCTTGGCCGATGCACCCGGATAGGTGGCGTTGATGGCGATGGCCGGCGGTGCGATGGCCGGATACTGCGATACCGGCAGGCTGAGGATGGACAGCGCCCCGGCCAGCATGATGACGATGGCGATGACCCACGCGAAGATGGGCCGGTCGATGAAGAACTTGGCCATGGCAGTGTCCTCAGCGCGCTTCGGCGGCGCTGACGACGCTCACCTTGGCACCCGGACGGATGCGCTGCAGTCCTTCCACCACCACCCGTTCGCCCGGCTGCAGGCCGGAGGTCACGACCCAACTCGTGCCGGTGGAGCGTGCCACCGTCAGCGTGCGTGACTCCACCGTGTCATCGGCCTTCACGACCATCACCGTGGCGTTGCCGCGCGGGTCACGTTGCACCGCAGCATGCGGCAGGCTGATGGCGTTCTCGTTCACGCCCTGATCGATGCGCGCCCGCACGTACATGCCCGGCAGCAGTTCCTGCCCGGGGTTGGGTACCACGGCGCGCAGCGTGACGCTGCCGGTACCCGGATCAACGGTCACTTCGGAGAACGCCAGGCGGCCTTCGTGGGCGTACTCCGTACCGTCCTCGAAGACCAGCCGCACCGGCGTTTCGCCCGCACTGCCGCGCTGGATGCGGCCGTCCTCGATGGCGCGGCGCATCTGCATCAGTTCGGTACCGGATTGCGTCAGATCGACGTAGATCGGATCAAGTTGCTGCACGGTTGCCAAGGCCATTTCCTGATTGGCGGTGACCAGCGCGCCGGCGGTAACGCTGGAGCGACCGATGCGTCCGGCGATCGGCGCCTTGACCTGTGTGCGGTCGAGGTCGATGCGCGCCACCGACACGGCCGCCCGCGCCGACGCGATTTCAGCCTGGGCCTGTTTGTGCGCGGCCACGGCATCGTCGTACGCCTGCGTGCTGACGGCCTTGATCTTGACCAGTTCGGCGTAGCGCTCGGCTTTCACGCGGGCGGTTTCGGCATTGGCCTCGGCGCGCGCCAGTGCTGCGCGGGCGCTCTCCAGCGCGGCCTCATAGGTGGCCGGGTCGATGCGGTACAGCACGGCGCCGGCCGTGACTTCACCGCCCTCGGTGAACAGCCGTTCCTGCACGATGCCGCCGACCTGCGGACGGATCTCGGCGACCTGGTAAGGCGTTGTGCGACCGGGCAGTTCGGTGGTCACCGGAGCGGCCTCGGCGCGTGCCTCGATGACGGTGACCTTGGGTGCCTGCGGACCGGCCTGCTGGCCGGCGTTGTCGCCCTGACCGCAGGCGGAGAGAAGGATGAGTGCGGCGGCAGAGGTGAGGAGCAGCCGGTGGGAACGGAGTCGGGGAAGGGAGGGCATGTGGGGTCTCGGAAGGGGGTCCGGATCGGTGCGAAAATTTAGAATGTTCGTTCTAGTTCGAGCGCTCATTCTATGTTATGCTGCACCGCATCGCAAGCACGGATTCCCCGCATGACCGCAGCACACGCCACTCCTGAAGCCGTTTCCAGCCCGCGCGCCGCAGCGCGTCGGGCGCAGATTCTCAGCGCTGCACAGGCCTGTTTCCGCGAACACGGCTTCCACGGCGCGAGCATCGCACGCATCTGTCAGGCGGCCGGCATGAGCCCCGGTCACATCTATCACTACTTCCGCAACAAGGAAGACATCATCGCCGCCATCGTCGAGCAGGACGTGGCCCGCATCCTGGATTTCCACGAGCGCATGCGTAATTCCACCGACCTGCCCGAGACGGTGCGCGGCTGTGTGCGCGAGGGCGTGCTGAGCGCGCTGGATGCCGGCGAAGCCGCCCTGAAGCTGGAAATCGTTGCCGAGGCGGCGCGCAACCCGCGCATTGCCGAACTGGTGCGCGCGGCCGACCAGCGTCTGCGTGCGAGCTTCATGTCCATGATGTGCGAGGTCGGTCTGGGCCGGCCGGCCGAAGAGCTGGAGGACTGTGTCGACACCCTGTGCGCGATGTTCGACGGGCTGATGACCCGTGGGGTGCGCAACCCCGATCTGGACGTAGCCGCCGTCACCGAACGCTATCAGCGCCGCGTCCTGGAACTGATGGGGCTGTAAGCGCGGGCTACATATTTTTACGATTGCGGAATTTCGTCCAATTCCGGCAATTCATGGAATAACTTCAGGCAACATCCGGAAACCGTCATATTTCCCGTCGCCTGCGGGATGTAGCCTCATTCCCTGTTCATTCAGCCGCTCCGCTGCCGCCACCCGTTCCGGGTATGGCACCTCACCGCAGTCCGTCTCCGCTTTTGAACCTCCGGCAGTGATTTGCTAGGGTGGGCCGTTCCCCGGACCGGCTGTGGTCACGTGGAACCTCCGGTCCGGGTCAGATACCCCCAAACCCGAACAGGAGAACAACATGAACAAACTCGCGCTGAGCGCCATGCTGGCGATGGCAACCGCACTGCCGGCGCACGCCGAGGGATGGACCGGCGGACTGGAACTGGGTTTTTCCAATACCGCCGGCAACAGCCGTGACACCAGTCTCAACACCCGCTTCGACCTCAAGCACGAGAACGCCATCTGGTCGCACGAGTTCTACGGCGACGCCTATTACGCCAAGTCCGACGGCGAGAAGACCGCCGAACGCATCGGGCTCGGCTACAAGCCGCGCCGCGAACTGACCGACTACTCCTACGCCTTCGGTACGCTGCGCTACGAGCGTGACCGCTTTTCCGACATCCTGGCGCGCTGGACCACGATCGGCGGCTACGGGCGCACGCTCTACCAGTCCAGCGCGAGCGAGCTTGAGGCCGAGGTGGGTGCGGGTGTGCGACGCACGCGCTACGACCTCAATCCCGATCAGCTGCGCGGTACCGAGCCGATCCTGTATGTCGGTGGTCGTTTTGCGCACGAGATCTCCGACAGCGCCAAGTTCGTGCAGACACTGCGCGTGGAGATCGGCAGTGACAATACCTGGGCCGAGTCCATCACCTCGCTCACCATGCGCGTGACCGATTCGATCTCCGCCAAGCTGTCCCACACCATCCGCCGCAACAGCGCCATCGAGGGCGCACGCGGCAAGAAGGTTGACCAGATCACCGGCGTGAACATGGTCTACAGCTTCTGAATTCCCGGCGCTGCCGCGGCTTCCAAAGCATGGCGGCTTGCTCTATAGTGGCCCGGCCGCCGAGGCGGTGGTCGGGCTTGCAAGAGTTCGCGCCGAACAGGAATCGCGGCTTCCGGGCACCGGAGGCCGTTTTCGTTTTGCGGGGCCGCGATGGCCCCGATGCGCCGCGCAACAGCATGCCGCGGCGATGGAGTGGCAATGGACCTCGAGATTTCCGACACCCTGCGCAATCGCCTGCTGGGGTGCATCGACCCCGACAGCCCGCTGGGCCAGAGACTGAACGAGTGCGCCGTCTATCACGGCCGCAGCGTGGTGCCGAGCAAGCTGTTCGACGAACCCGCACTGAACGCCTTCCACGACCTGTGCGAAACGGTGGGCGAGCGCACCACCATGCTGCAGATCGCCGCACTGCGCCGCATCCGCAACGAGCCCGCCGGCATCAAGGTGGACAAGCTCGAGCTGTTCATCCCGGCGCTGGTCGCCTACCTGTTCAAGGATATCGAGGACGGCTGGCTATACCGCCGCAACAAGGACGGTGTGCTGCTGCCCTGGCTGGTCAGCTACGTGCGCCAGTACCAGCCCGAGAACGGCTGGGGCTCGCCTTACGTGATCGTCGGTCTGAAGGCCAATACCATCTGGTCGGCCCACAACGAGGCTACCTCCGACAGCACCCAGCGCGACGGCGGCATGACCAATGCCATCGTCTTCCACAAGCACGATCTGGTCGGCAAGACCATTCCCGAGTTGCTCGCCGAGCGCGGCTACTTCAAGGAAACCGCCGAGCTCAAGCAGGAATACGAGGCGCACGAACAGCGCTTCCTCGCGCTGCAGTCGCGCTTCGGCATGCAGTTTTCCTGCCGTAACGCGCTGTTCCTGGCCAACGGCCCGCAGGACACCGAGTTCATGAAGATGCCGCGCGGCATGGTGGCCAAGTGCGTGAACGATGAAGGCGTGCTCGAGCGTAACTTCGACTTCAACGCCGACACCACCTTCTGGCGTGAGCTGGGCATTCCCTTCGGTTTCGAGCGTGTGCCGCTGCACTGCTACCTGTACCTGTTCCACCTGGAGCTGCACCGCAACGTCTGGGTGCACGTGCAGAACCTCGAACCCTACGAATACAAGCCCGAACTGCGCGAAAAGCTGGTGCTCCCCGATTCGCACCGCGACCTCATCGACATCCTCACCTCCGACATGGAAGTGCTGCAGGACGACATCGTCGAGGGGAAGTCCGGCGGCACCATCATCCTGTGCCAGGGCGCGCCGGGTCTCGGCAAGACGCTGACCGCCGAGGTGTATTCCGAGGTCGTCGGCAAGCCGCTGTACCGCGTGCATTCCGGCCAGCTCGGCATCACCGCGGAGTCGGTCGAGGCCAACCTGTCGACCGTGCTGCAGCGCGCCGCGCGCTGGGACGCCATCATGCTGCTCGACGAGGCCGACGTGTACATCCGCTGCCGCGACAACGACCTGCAGCACAACGCCATCGTCGCAGAGTTCCTGCGCACGCTGGAGTACTTCAGCGGCCTGCTGTTCATGACCACCAACCGCATCGACGACGTGGACGACGCCATCCTGTCGCGCTGCATCGCCACCATCCGCTACGACGTGCCGCCGCGCGAGGCCGCCGCCCGTCTGTGGCAGACGCTGGCCGCGCAGTTCGACGTCGAACTGCCACCGGCGCTGATCGACACCCTCGTCGACACCTACGCCCAGGCCAGCGGCCGCGACATCAAGGAACTGCTCAAACTCACCGCCCGCTTCTGCAAGAGCAAGGGCCAGCCGCTGTCGGCCGAGGCCTTTGCGCAGTGCGCGGTGTTCCGCGGGCTGGGCGGAAACTGACCGCTGGTGCCCGTCATGCGCCGCATGACGGGTGTCGCGCCCTCACCCCGGCATCCGCCCCTCGCGCCGCAACCGGCGATCCACCGACCACCGATAGGCCCACGAACACAGCGGCCTCACCCCCGGCAGCCCGATCAGCCACGCCAGCGGCCTGAGCCGCGGTACGCGCGACATCAGCAGGATGTAGGCATCCAGCTCGCGCAGCACCCGCCCGTCCGGCGCACGCACGTGCAGTTCGCGCAGCGCCGCATCCGGCGCAATGCCCTGCGCGCGCAGTTCCTCGTCGCGGCCCGTGATGTCACACCACGCCACGTCCCGCGCGCCGTCCCCGGCCATGCGCTCGTAGTCGGCACGGTCCTTCACGCAGCGCGGGCAGGCGCCGTCGTAGAACACGGTTACGGGTTTTTCGTCGGGCATGTGAGCGCTCTCCTCCTTCAGTCTGGCACGTGCGGCGTTGCGCTGCCTGATCTCACGACTATGCTTGGCGTGAGTTGCAAACACCACGGGAGGAAGCCATGAAAGCGGCGAACACGGTAAGCGGTAGCTGCCTGTGCGGCAGCGTCACGCTGCGCGCGCGATTGAAGGACAGGGTCTACGGCGCCTGCCACTGCGGCATCTGCCGTAAGTGGGGCGGCGGGCCGATGCTGGCGGTGGAGTGCAGCGAGGCGCCGGAGATCGACGGCGCGCGGCACGTGAAGACCTACGCTTCGTCGGAGTGGGCCGAGCGCGGGTTTTGTGGCAACTGCGGTACTCACCTGTTCTACCGGCTCAAGAGCGGCCCCTTCTACGCGCTGCCACTGGGGCTGCTGGAGAACGGCGACTGGCGTTTCGACCATCAGGTGTTCATCGACGAGAAGCCGGCGCATTACGCCTTTGCCAACAGGACGCACGATCTGACCGGAGCCGAGGTGTTCGCGCAGTTCGGCGGGGGCGACGAGCAGGCCTGAGCGCGGTGTTCGCGGTCGATGGGGAACCTGCGGCGGGGCGATAGAATCGGAAGTCCTTCGCCTACCGCAGCCCAGCCCCATGACCGACGCCATCCGCATCCGCGGCGCCCGCCAGAACAATCTGCGCGATCTCTCGCTCGACATCGCGCTCAACGAACTGACGGTGGTCACCGGGGTATCGGGCTCGGGCAAGTCCTCGCTGGTGTTCGACACGCTGTATGCCGAGGGGCAACGTCGCTACGTCGAGACCTTCTCGCCCTACGCGCGGCAGTTTCTCGACCGCCAGGACAAGCCGCAGGTCGACCGCATCGAGGGCGTGCCGCCGGCGATTGCCATCGACCAGACCAACCCGGTGCGCAGCTCGCGTTCCACGGTCGGCACCATGACCGAGCTGTCGGACCACTTCAAACTGCTCTATGCGCGGGCGGCGCATCTGCACTGCCGCGGCTGCGGCTGTGTGGTGCGACGTGACGACCCCGAGAGCATCGCGCGCACGCTGGCCGAGCGTTCGGCCAAGGACGACCCGCGGCTAGTGCTGAGCTTTCCGGTGCCGGTGCCGCACAACTTTTCCGAGGCGGAAGTCGAGCAGTTGCTTGCGGCGCAGGGCTACACGCGCATCCAGTCGCGCGAAACCGGCGCGGACGGTGACGTGCTGCATGTGGTGCAGGACCGCTTCCGCTTCTCGAACGCCGAATCGGCCCGCGTGGCCGAGGCCATTGAGGCCGCGCTGGTGCGCGGCAAGGGCCGCATGAGCGTGCATGCGGATGATGCGACGTGGCGCTTCTCCACCGACCTGCACTGCGCCGACTGCGACATCCACTACGCCGACCCCACGCCGGGGCTGTTCTCGTTCAACTCGCCCATAGGTGCCTGCGAGACCTGCCGCGGCTTCGGCCGCGTGATCGGCGTGGATTTAGGCCTGGTCGTGCCGGATGAATCGAAGACGCTGCGCGAAGGCGCGGTGAAGCCGTGGCAATCCAAGAGCTACGCCGAGTGCCAGGACGACATGGTCAAGATGGCGCCC
>JAJLLM010000074.1:0-33880 GCA_033837965.1 Pseudazoarcus pumilus | reverse complement strand
GAGGCCACGCCGAGGATGCGCGTGCGCAGTTCCTCCTGGAAGCCGTTCATGACCGACAGCACGACGATCAGCGCCATCACGCCGAGGCCGGTGCACAGCATCGACACCAGCGAAATGAAGGAGATGAAGCGGTTGCCACCCTGCGCGCGCTTGCGGGAGCGGGTGTAGCGCAGACCGACCAGGACTTCGTAGCGCATCCGGACTCGCGTTCGTGGAAAGCCGCCATTGTGCCGCAAGGCCGTGGCCCGCGTGTGGCAAGCATTTGCAACGGGGCGGCGTGCTAGACTCGGCCGCATTCCGCAACACCCCCGCCCCGCCCACTCCATGCCCGTCATCCAGCCGCGTCAGGCGCATTTCCCGATCGTGCAGGCCCTTGTCGATGCCGGCGTGCATCCGCTGCTGGCGCGCATCTACGCCGCCCGCGGCGTGAAGCGCCGCGACGAGCTGGACTACAAGCTGTCCGGCCTGCTGCCGCCCGACGCGCTCACCGGCACGCCAGAAGCCGCGCAACTGCTGGCCGACGCCATCGAGGCCGGCGCGCGCATGGTGGTGATTGCGGATTACGACTGCGACGGCGCCACCGCCTGCGCGGTGGCCGTGCGTGGCCTGCGCGCCATGGGCGCCGATGTGCATTACCTCGTACCGAACCGCTTCGAATACGGCTACGGCCTGACGCCGGCCATCGTCGAACTGGCCGCGCGCATGGAGCCGGAACTCATCATCACCGTCGACAACGGCATCGCCAGCGTCGACGGCGTGGCCGCCGCGCGCAGTCTCGGCATCGCCACGCTGATCACCGACCATCACCTGCCGGGCGACGCACTGCCCGAAGCCGACGTGATCGTGAATCCCAACCAGCCCGGCTGCGACTTCCCCAGCAAGTCGCTGGCCGGTGTGGGTGTGATGTTTTACGTGTTGCTCGCGCTGCGTGCCGAGATGCGCGAGCGTGGCGCCTTCGGTGAACGGCCGGAGCCCAATCTGGGCGACCTGCTCGATTTGGTCGCGCTCGGCACCGTCGCCGACGTGGTCAAGCTCGACCGCAACAACCGCATCCTCGTCTCGCAGGGTTTGGCGCGCATGCGCGCCGGCCGCATGCAGCCGGGCGTGCGCGCGCTGTTCGCGGCGGCCTCGCGTGATCCGGCGCGCGCTTCGAGCTTCGACATGGGCTTCGGACTCGGCCCGCGCCTGAACGCCGCCGGACGCCTGTCGGACATGAGTCTGGGCATCGAATGCCTGATCACCGACGACCCTGCGCGCGCACTCAACATCGCGCAGGAACTCGACCGTCTCAACCGCGAGCGGCGCACCATCGAACAGGGCATGCAGGAAGATGCACTGGCGCGCCTGATGGAGTTCGATCCCGGCAACACGCTGTCGGTCAGCCTGTTCGAGCCGGACTGGCATCAGGGCGTCATCGGCATCGTCGCCGGGCGCATCAAGGAAAAGCTCAACCGCCCGACCTTCGCCTTCGCGCGCGGCAACGACGGAGAGCTGAAAGGTTCCGGCCGCTCCATCCCCGATCTGCACCTGCGCGATGCGCTGGACCTCGTCAGCAAGCGCCGGCCGGAGTTGCTGCTGCGCTTCGGCGGCCACGCCGCCGCGGCCGGCGTGACCATCCGCGAAACCGATCACGCCGAATTCACCTCGGTATTCGAGGACGTCGTGCAGGAGCTGCTCGGCGACACCGACATCACCCGCCGCATCGACACCGACGGCGGGCTGGAATCGGCCTGGATGAGCCTCGACGCCGCACGCATGCTGGAGCAGGACGTGTGGGGCCACGGCTTCCCTGCACCGGTGTTCAGCGACGTGTTCCGCGTCGAGAACCAACGCCTTCTCAAGGACAAGCACCTCAAGCTACAGGTCTCGAAGAACGGCCAGCGCTTCGACGCCATCCAGTTCAACTTTGCCGACAGCGCACCGGGCGAAATCCACGCCGCCTATCGCCTGTCCGCCAACGAGTACAACGGCGTGACCAGCCTGCAGCTGATGCTGGAGCACTTCGAGCCGGCATGATCCGCAGCTTGTTTGATCTGGATCAGCACCCGAAATAACCACCTAAATATCATGGGCTTTCCCGTAACCCAGTTGGAAAGCCACCATGAAGAAGGCACTGGTTCTCGCCGCGGCACTTGCCGCCGCCACTCCCGCCCTGGCCCACGAGGCCGGCAGTTTCATCGTCCGCGCCGGCGCGGCGCAGGTTGCCCCGAACGACAGCAGCTCCAACGTGAGCATTGCCGGCGTCAATCAGGCCGGCACCAAGGCCAACGTCGGCAGCGACACCCAGCTCGGTCTGACCTTCGCCTACAAGCTCACCGACAACATCGGTATCGAGCTGCTCGCCGCCACGCCGTTCAGCCACCGCGTGGGCCTCAGCGGCTTCGGTGCACCGGTGGACGGCAAGCTCGCCTCGGTCAAGCATCTGCCGCCGACGCTGACCCTGCAGTACTACCCGATGGCCAAGGAATCGCGCTGGCAGCCGTATGTCGGCGCCGGTATCAACTACACCACCTTCTTTGACGAAAAGCTCACCAGCACGCAGAAGGCCAACGGCTTCTCCAGCCTGAGCCTCTCCGACTCGTGGGGTCTGGCCGGTCAGATCGGTATGGACTACATGATCAACGACCACCTGATGTTCAACATGGCGGCGTGGTACATCGACATCGACACCACCGCCCGCGCCCGTCTCGGCGCCAACCGCGTCATGGTCGTTGTCGACATCGTCCCGTGGGTGTTCATGGTCGGCCTCGGGTACAAATTCTGATAGCCAAACAAGAACGGCCGGGAAAATCCCGGCCGTTTTTCATCGCCACACCCGCTTCATCAGGATAGACGGAAGCGCTGTACCGCGGCCTTGAGCGTACGGCCGAGTTCTTCCAGATTGCGCACGGTATCGCCGGTCTCTCGAACCGAGCGGTTGTTCTCATCCGCCATCTGCGCGATACGCTCGACGTTGCCAGCGACGTCATTGCTGGCGACGGTCTGCTCCTTCAGCGCATCCGAAATACTGATCGCGTGCTCGACAACTTTGCGGGCTCCTTGCGAGATGCGACCGATGACGTCGCCCGCCTCATTTGCCAGCGCCACCCCTTCATTCACCTGGGCGATGCTCGAGCGCATGGCCTCCACGGTCCGGGCAGTACCGCCCTGAATCTCGTCGATCATGGTGCCGATTTCCTGCGTTGATACGGCAGTGCGCTCAGCCAGCTTTCGAACCTCGTCAGCGACCACCGCAAACCCGCGTCCCGACTCGCCCGCGCGAGCGGCCTCGATCGCGGCATTGAGCGCCAGCAGGTTGGTCTGCTCGGCGATTTCCTTGATCACGTTGACGATGGAAGAGATGGCATCAGACTGTTGCACCAGCGCCTCCACATCATGAGAGGTCGTCTCGACCCGCTGAGAGATCTTCTGGATGCTTTGCACGGTGCGCGTCAGCACCTCACCACCCTCTCCCGCAATACGGTCGGACTCGCGAGCAATGGTGGCAGTCTCGTTGGCACCTTCAGCCACATGGTTGATGCTGACCGTCAGCTCCTCAACCGCGGCCGCCATGCTCGAAGACGCCTCACTTTGCTGATCGGACGCGTCCTCAAGCGAATTGGCCGTCGCAGTCAGTTGCGCCGCCGAGGCGGCAAGCTGCTCGGCACCCTCTGCGATCTGCCCCAGCATCTCGCGAAGACGCTTCTGCATTTCGGCAATCGCGACCATCAACTCCGACACTTCATCGCGCCCATCCGCGCGCACCATGACGGTCAAGTCACCGTTCGCCGTGGCCTCTGCGACCTCGACCGCATTACGCAAACGTTTGCCCAAGTTACCTGCGAGCCCGAGCGCCATCAGGATGGACAACAGTGCCGCGATAGCTCCACTGCCGATCAACACATAAAAGGTTGTGTCAGCGAGTGCGGTGCTGGTTTCCTTGCGCTCACTCAGCAGCTTTCTCTGCAGGTTGATGAGCTCGGACGTCACCTCGCGCAGCTCATCCATGTATTTCTTGCCGAGCGAGCGCTTCACCAGCTGCTCCATGCTCTGCATGATGTCCACACCCTCGTTGATTTGCTCGCGCAGGGCGATTTGCGGCTCTGCCGCCTGTGTTCGCCATTCGCCTTCGAGCTGCTCAATGCGCATAACCAATCGGAGAGCCTCTTCGCTGGTCGTGTGTGACCGGATTTCAGCAAGCGCCTTTGCAAAACGCTCTTGCCCCGCCACATAGGGCTCGAGGAACTCCTTCGATCCAGCCAGAGAAAAGCCCCGCAAACCCGATTCCATCGAGGCTAGAGCGAGACGCACCTGCTCGACCTGGATCATGATTCCGTAGGTCCTGACGGTCTCGGACTCCGCTTTCTGGGATTTGTCGAAACTGAACAGTGAGACTCCGATCACTAAGACGATGATCAGAACGATCACGCCAAAAGCGGCGATCAGTTTGGAACGAACGGAAAGGTTGTTCATGGTGCAAGTTCTCCGCGAGGCATGGTGTAGTCCAGAAACGGCATCGTAAGTGGCTTATCGGCCGAGCGCCAAAAGACTTGAGCTGCTTAAACACGTTGCCGAAGCCCCCTGCCGGTATACTCCGGCTATCCCCGAACAGAACAGAGACCAAGCACGCATGGAAGCCGAACGCATCAACGCCCTCGCCGAGAAACTCACCGACCTCGCGGATCGCGGGGCGGAACTGCGGAGGTATCTTTGACTACGACGTCAAAGCGACCGAACTGCGCGAACTGAACCTCGCGCTGGAAGACCCCGACGTCTGGAACAACGCCGAACGCGCGCAGGAGCTGGGCAAGCAGAAGCGCCAGCTTGAGGCGGTGGTGGTCACGCTCGACGAAATCGCGCAGATGTCGAGCGACCTGAAAGACCTCTTCGAGCTGGCCGAAGCCGAGAACGACGAAGACACCGTTGCCGCCGTGGAAGCGGACGTGCCCGCGCTCGAAGCCAAGGTGCACGATCTCGAATTCCGCCGCATGTTCTCGAACCCGATGGACCCGAGTTCGTGCTTCATCGAGATCCAGGCCGGCGCCGGCGGCACCGAGGCACAGGACTGGGCCGGCATGCTCGAGCGCATGTACCTGCGCTACTGCGAGCGCAAGGGCTTCGACGTCGAGATCATGGAAGAGTCCGAAGGCGAAGTGGCCGGCATCAAGGGCTGCACCATCAAGGTCAACGGCGACTACGCCTACGGCTACCTGCGCACCGAAACCGGCATCCACCGCCTCGTGCGCAAGAGCCCGTTCGACTCCAACGCGCGTCGCCACACCAGCTTCACGTCGGTGTTCGTGTACCCAGAGGTGGATGACTCGATCGAGATCGAGATCAACCCGGCCGACCTGCGCATCGACACCTACCGCGCCTCCGGCGCCGGCGGTCAGCACATCAACAAGACTGACTCGGCGGTTCGTATCACGCACGAACCCAGCGGCATCGTGGTGCAGTGCCAGAACGACCGCTCGCAGCACAAGAACAAGGCCGAGGCCATGTCCATGCTGAAGGCGCGTCTGTACGAGCAGGAACTGCGCAAGCGCCAGAGCGAGCAGCAGGCGCTGGAAGACACCAAGAGCGACATCGGCTGGGGTCATCAGATCCGCTCCTACGTGCTCGACCAGTCGCGCATCAAGGACCTGCGCACCAACCATGAAGTGGGCAACACCCAGGCCGTGCTCGACGGCGACCTGGACGACTTCATTGCCGCCAGCCTCAAGCAGGCTGTGTAAGCCGGTTCCGCTGCAAATGAAAAGGGCGCCCTCGTGAGGCGCCCTTTTCATTGCTGCCACCGCGCTTATTTGGCGAGGTAAGCGTCGATCACCGCCGGGTCATTCGACTTCACGGTCATCCTGTTCGGGCCGGCGGCGATCCGCGTCACCACGACCTTCGGTTCCTTGTTCTGCGACACCAGGGCAACGTCCTTGTCGCCCTCTTTCAGCACCCACAGACGGTTGTCGTGCACGTGCGTGTAGAAGCCCTTCTTGGCATAGGCATCCTTGCCGCCGCCCGAGGTCGCACAGGCACCCAGCGCCAGCGCAGCGGCCAGCACGGCCACCGCAAGTTTCAGTTGCTTCATGGCATTCCTCCCTTTGAAAGCCGGGAGCGAGTGTGCGCAGCCCACGTGACGCCGCCGTGACACGCGCATTACCGCCATGTGACGCAGCGCGCTTGCGGTACCCGGCATGAAAAAGGGCGCCCCGCAGGGCGCCCTGTTCACTCAGGCGATGCGTGCGGTATCAGCCGCGCGGGCCGCCGGGGTTGCGCGGGCGACGTGCGCCATCGGTACGACCACCGTTACCGCCACCATTGCCGCGCGACTGGCCGTTGCCACCGCCGCCGTTGCGACGGCCGGCGTTCTGGCCGTTCCGCGGCTGGCCCTGGCCCGGGCGGCCATGGTTGCGCGGTGCCGGGCGCGGCGGACGCGCATCAGACACTTCCACGTGCGTGCCCGGCGCAGCCGGCACGAAGCCGGTCGGCTCGGCACGCTCGATACGGCGCTTGATCAGACGCTCGATACCCGCCAGCAGCTTGGTCTCTTCACCATCCACCAGCGACACTGCGGCACCCGACGCGCCCGCGCGGCCGGTACGACCGATGCGGTGCACATAGTCTTCCGCCACGTTCGGCAGTTCGAAGTTCACCACCTGCGGCAGCTGGTCGATGTCCAGCCCGCGTGCGGCGATGTCGGTCGCAACCAGCACCGGCAGCTTGCCGTCCTTGAACTCGCCCAGCGCGCGCGTGCGGGCCGACTGGCTCTTGTTGCCGTGGATGGCGGCAGACGGAATGCCGTTCTTCTCCAGATACTCGGCCAGCTTGTTGGCGCCGTGCTTGGTGCGCGTGAACACCAGCACCTGCTCCCAGCTGTTCTTGCGGATCAACCACGCCAGCAGCTCGCGCTTCTGCTTCTGGCCAACCATGTACACAGACTGATCCACCAGCTCGGAAGCGGTGTTGCGGCGTGCCACCTCGACGCAGCCCGGGTTGTGCAGCAGGCCGTTGGCAAGCGAGCGGATCTCGTCCGAGAAAGTGGCCGAGAACAGCAGATTCTGACGCTGCTTGGGCAGCAGCGCGAGCACCTTGCGGATGTCGCGAATGAAGCCCATGTCGAGCATGCGGTCGGCTTCGTCCAGCACCAGGATTTCCACGCCGGACAGGTCCAGCGTCTGCTGGCCGACGTGGTCGAGCAGGCGGCCCGGGGTGGCGACGAGGATGTCCACGCGCTTCTTCAGCGCCTGGATCTGCGGGTTGATGCCGACGCCGCCGAACATCACCATCGAGGTCAGATCAACGTACTTGCCGTAGGTCTGCACGGATTCCTCGACCTGCGCGGCGAGCTCGCGCGTCGGGGTCAGGATCAGGCAGCGCGGGCGGCCGGCCTTGGGGCTGGCGGCCGGCTTTTCGAGCAGGCGGTGCAGTACCGGCAGCGTGAAGCCGGCGGTCTTGCCGGTGCCAGTCTGCGCCGCGGCGAGCAGATCGCCACCGGCCAGCACCAGCGGAATGGCCTGCGCCTGGATGGGCGTAGGCGTGGAATAACCGGCTTCGGAAATCGCACGCAAAAGGGGAGCGGCCAGTCCGAGACCGGTGAAATCGTTTTGAATCGTCATGTAGCTGAATACTCGTGCCGGGCCTGTCGCGCGTCTGCGACGACACCAATCTCAGGCTGGCGGGAAGTCGGGGATCCGTTGCGGATCGTCCGTATGGGAAAGTTGCGCCCGCGCCGATTGGAGACACGAGCGGGGCGGATGATAACGTACTTCGGCGCCCCACCCCGACTTTCTTTCAGCAAACTGTCATTGCGAGACGCGCAGGACCTAAGCAATCCTGTACCGCCGCCGGCACCGTGCGGCGGGACTGCTTCGCTTCTCTCGCAATGACCACGTGCTAACGCACGTCGTTGAGCACCAGCTCGAAGTCCGGCTTAGGGCGGAGCAGCGCTTGCTGGCGCGGCGTGGCGCGCATCTGCAGGCGGATGTATTCGCGACCGCCCACCGATTCATGCAGGCGCATGCAGTACTCGACGATCTCCATGCGCGCGGCCATCGGCACCTCGTTCATGCGGTCGAGATACAGCAGGTAGGACACCTCGCCCACGCCGACGAAGTTCAGCATCGGCTGCACGCTGAACCACGGGTCTTCGCCTTCATGGCTGAGCGGCATGCCGTGGCGGATCATGATCTCGCGCACGTCGAAGGCAATCTGCATCGACAGTTCGGGAAACTGCCCCGCCTTGCCGCGCTCACCGCCCATTGCGGGCAGACAGGCGGCAAACAGCGCGCAGCACAGCCAAATGCGCCCCCATCGCAGAACGGTCTGCTTCATGGCTCTCTCTCCTCCTCGTTCGGGACGGCGAGGGCTTCTGAGGCCTCGTCCGCATCCACGCAAGCAGCATGAACCCGTGCGGAGGATGAAGTCCAGCGGAGGTGCGCCTGCGCGTGTGCAGAACGTCGCGCGGTGAATCAGGAAGGCAACACAGGGGGAGAAATCAGGCGGCGGGCGCGGCCTCGGCGTCCGGCACCACCGGCGGCGGCAGGGCTTCCAGCCACTCCACCGCTTCGGCCTCGATGCGCGTGCGGCGCATCGGCGGCAGGCTGCGCCACACCATCTTGCCGTAGGGCTTGTTGATCATGCGCGGGTCGCACACGCACAGCAGGCCGCGGTCGGTCTCGCTGCGGATCAGCCGCCCGGCGCCCTGCTTCATGCTGATCACCGCACGCGGCAACTGGTAGCTCATGAACGGGTTGTGGCCGGCCTTCTGCATGTGCTCGATGCGCGCCGACAGCACCGGATCATCCGGCGGCGCGAACGGCAGGCGGTCGATGATGACCAGACTCAGCGCATCGCCCGGCACGTCCACGCCCTCCCAGAAGCTCTGGCTCGCCACCAGCACCGCATTGCCAAGCATGCGGAAACGCGCCAGCAACTCGGTGCGCGAGCCTTCGCCCTGCAGCAGCAGCGGCAGCGCATCACCCGAGCCCGCCAGCCCCTCGGCAATCAATCCATGCACGCGGCGCATCGCGCGCAGCGAGGTGCACAGCACGAAGGCACGACCGCGCGCCGCGCGGATCAGCGGCAGCGCGGTGCGCGCCACGGCGTCGGCGTAGTCCGGGTGGTTGGGGTCGGGCATGTTGCCCGGGGCGTACAGCACGGCCTGCTCGGCGTATTCGAAGGGGCTGCCCCACACGGCGGTCACCGGCGGCTTCTCCAGCCACGACAGGCCCATCTCGTTGCAGTAGTGCGTGAAGTCGTTACCCACCGCCAGCGTGGCCGAGGTGAAGATCCACGCCCGCAACTGCCCTTCAAGCTGGCGCTTGAACACGCCCGCCACATGCAGCGGCGTGGCGTTGAGCGCCACCGACTGCGAGAACACCTCGACCCAGCGGATCATCTCGGCGTCTTCCGGCCCGCGCCAGCGCGCCAGGCGCTCGCGCACCTCCTGCGTGCGGCGCAGGCAGTTGGCCAGCCCCTCGGAACGCTCGGCCTGGGTTTCCAGCACCGTCTCAAAGGCGATCAGCGCGTTCGCCGCGCCATCCACCGCCTCGTCAAAGCCTTCGCGCGCGGCCGCTGCGCTATAGGCCATGCGCGCCGGCTCGGTGCCGAAGGCCAGCCGCAGATCGCGTGCACCCTTCTCCAGCGCCCGCGTGGCGTCGATCAGGTCGCGGCAGTCGGGGGCCGAGGCAATGGTTTCGGAGCGTGTATCACGCGCCAGCTCCAGCAACTGCGCCGTGGAAACGCTTTCGCCAAAGAACAGGCTGGCCGTTTCCGGCAACTGGTGTGCCTCGTCGAAGATCACCGCATTGCAGGCCGGCAGCAATTCACCCATGCCCACGTCGCGCAACATCACGTCGGCAAAGAACAGATGATGGTTCACCACCACCACGTCGGCATCCATGGCCTCGCGCCGCGCCGCCAGCACGAAGCAGTCCTTCACGTTGGGGCATTCCTGCCCCAGGCAGTTGTCGCGCGTGGAGGTAGCCGCCATCCACGCCGGCGAATCCTCGCGCACGTCCGTGCATTCAGCCTTGTCGCCAGTGTGAGTGATCTGCGCAAAACGCACGATCTTGCGCAGGTCCGCCGCGTCCTGCGGGCTCTGGAAGCGCCCGTCCTTGGCGTTGCGCTCCAGGTGGTACGGGCACACGTAGTTCGCCCGCCCCTTCAGCAGCGCCATGCGCACCGGCACCTTCAGCGCATCCCGCACCGTCGGCAGATCGCGCTTGAAGAGCTGATCCTGCAGCGTCTTGGTGCCGGTGGACACAATCACCTTGCCCCCCGCCAGCAACGCCGGCACGAGGTAGGCAAAGGTCTTGCCCGTGCCGGTACCGGCCTCCGCCACCAGCACGCCGTAGTTCTTCAACGCCTCCTCGATCCGCCCCGCCATCTCCACCTGCTGCGGTCGCGCCCGGAAGCCCGGAATCGCGCGCGCAAGCGGCCCGTCGGGCGAGAAGGCGTCGGTGAGGTCGGTCATGGGGCGTGAAGGGTTGCGTCAAAGACGCGATGGTAACAAGCGCAGCGGTTTGCAGGCTGAGCTAGGTGCCACGGCTACCGTCGACAGCTCCATTCGGAACAATGCGCTTTGCTTGCCTACGCAGGCTAAAGCTGGAGGCAGGTCAGTAGCGATACGATACGGTTCAGCAGTAGAGCGACCGTCAAAAAATCCGGATTGCGTGACCCGGGGACTCTTCGATGACGCAGTACGGTAGAGCGGCTACGGGCTTCGCGGGGTCTAGTCGTTCCCAGGGCTTGCGCTTGTCCTCGAACCGCACCTTGCCTTCGCGAACCCGCTTCATCATCTTCCGAAGGTTCTCGGCGGAGTAGAGCGTGTAGTAGTCGTTATCCACCCGCACATACTCCCCTTCGCGGCCTTTCAGGTTGTGCACTATCCGGGACCGCACGCCCTCGATGACGAAGTACCACCCGTCGTTCAGGTGCGCATGGGGCTTCTTGTGCACGTTCGTGCGCACCACCAGAAAACATATCTTCTCTCCGACCAAAGCTTCTGTTCCCATCGTCTTGCCCCTCGCTGAGTTCCGTGCCACCATCGGCTTCGATTACCCGGAATGAGCATAACGCATGGACTGGCTTACCGACCCGGGCACATTGTTCGCGGCTCTGTCCGCTCTGCTTCTACTCGGCTACATCTACAACTGGCGACGGGGTGGATTTTGGGGTGGCAGGCAATACGGAAACATGCTCGCTGAGTATCTGTTGATGCCGCGCAACTTGTTTCATGCGATGCTCGACAACGGCCTGGACGGCCCCTCTTTGCTTGTCTTGAACTCGATGCGCAAAGCCAAGATGCCGCCGCAAATGGCGTGCGTTGAACTGGCACCACTCCTGATTCGCGGGATGATTGCACTAGAAGAGCGGTTCGGCCCGCAGCCGCAGATTGAGGCTGTGAAGCCCACCATCCACGCGCTCTACGCGAAGTGGGAGTCAGATTTCAAGTCGAGCACCTGACCGCAGCGCTCGTTCGCTACACGCTGAAAGCACAACACTTTCAGCGGGTAGCAGATGTTCATCACGCACAAGACCTTGAGCGCCACTTCGCGCGGACAACCTCAGCGGCTTCGCAGAAGACAAAAGTCGGAGTACAAATACGGGGGCTAGAACTTATGCCTGCGCTTTCGCCGTCAGGTCGATCCCCAGCGCCTTCATCACCGCCAGCGTCGTTTTCAACGTCGGGTTTCCGTTCTCGCTGAACGTGCGGTAGAGCTGTTCGCGCGACAGCCCGGTCTTCCGGGCGACTTCACTCATACCCTTGGCGCGGGCGACAACGCCAAGCGCGTGGGCGACATACCCCGCGTCACCCGTCTCGAAGGCTTCGGTCATGAACAGCGCGATGGACTCCTCATCCACCAAAGCGGCGGCGGGGTCGTAGTTTGTGAGTTTTTCAGTCATTTCCGTCGCTCCATTCCCGTGCCAGCCTCCTGGCGGTCTGGATGTCCCGCTCCTGCGAGCCCTTGTCACCGCCGCACAGCAACAGGATCAGCGTATTGCCGCGCCTTTCGAAATAGATTCGATAGCCGGGGCCGAAGTCGATCCGCAATTCGCTGACGCCGCCCCCGACCGGCCTCGCATCGCCCGCGTGACCGAAGTAGGCCAACCGGTCGAGACGCGCCGCGATCAAGGCCCGAGCCCGCTTGTCGCGCAGGCTCGACTCCCACTTGCGAAAGACCGCTGTCTGTTTGAGCTGATACGCCATGATTGTAGTTTATAAACTACACGGAAAGCAAAGCGACAGCCCGGATTATGTCATGGGAATTTACAGCCGTAGGGCGCGAACCCAAGGGCATTGCGCCGCATGGGTCTCCCATCCGGCGGATTACGCTGCGCTAATCCGCCCTACGAAAACCACCGAAACTGGGGCGACTAAGCGCGGTGCGCCTCGGCAAGATATTCCCTCCCCCGCATCTCAATGAGGCGGCTCACCGTCCGCGCAAACTCATGCGCGTTCTGCCCCTCGACATACACCTCATGCGCGTCCACCTCGGCGCTGACGACCAGATTCACCCGGCAGTCGTAGAGCACGTCGATCAGCCACGTGAAGCGGCGTGCAGCCGAAGCCTCGGCCGGCGTCATGCGCGGCACGTTGGAGAGCAGCAGCGTGTGATGCTCGCGGGCGATTTCCAGATAGTCGTTCTGTGAGCGCGGCCCGTCGCAGAGCGTGGCGAAGTCGAACCAGATGACGCCGGCGGCACGGCCGCGCAGCGGGAAGAGGCGCTCCAGCACTTCGATCTCACCCGGCTGCGGCGGCTGCTGCGCGAGGCGCTGGAAGTCGGCCGCCAGCCGCGCTTCTGCGGCGGCATCGGCCGGCACCACCCAGGTCTGCATGTCCTCGAGCGCGCGCAGGCGGTAGTCGGTGCCGGAATCGACTTCGAGCACGTCGAAGCGGCGCTTCATGACCTCGATGGTGGGGATGAAGCGCTGGCGCTGCAGGCCGTTGGGGTAGAGGCCGTCGGGCGGGTAGTTGGAAGTCATGACGAAGACCACGCCGGCATCGAGCAGCAGTTCCAGCAGGCGACCAAGGATCATCGCGTCGGCGATGTCGGAGACGTGGAACTCGTCGAAGCAGAAAAGGCGCGCTTCGGTGGCGATGCGCTCCACCACCTTGGCGAGCGGGTCGGGCGCGTGGTTGAGCCGGCGCAGGTCGTTCTGCACTTCCTGCATGAAGGCGTGGAAGTGCACGCGACGTTTGCGCGGCTCGGGCAGGGCCTCGAAGAAGCGGTCCATGACGAAGCTCTTGCCGCGCCCTACCCCGCCCCATAGATACACGCTGCGCGGCGGTTCGGGTTTGCTGAACAGGCGGCTCAGAAAGCCGGCTGCGGGTGCGGCGAGTTCATCCGCCAGGCGCTGCAGGCGGGTGATGGCGGTTTGCTGCGAGGGGTCGGCGGTGAAGCCGCGCTCGGCCAGAGCGGCGTGATAGGCGGCGGTGATGGTGCCAGCGGCGGGATCGGGCATCAGGAAAGCGTTCTGCAGAGCGGCCTACGGTGCTGTCATTGCGAGCGGAGCGAAGCGATCTCTTCGGCGATTCAAAGGCCGAGTGAGATTGCTTCGTCGCGGTACTCCTCGCAAAGACAGCGTTGGAGCTTCAGAAGTGGAGCGACCGTTTATCGACTGCCAGCGCGGCCTCATGCACCACTTCCGACATGGTCGGGTGGGCGTGGCAGATGCGGGCGAGGTCTTCGGCTGCGCCGGCGAACTCCATGGTCACCACGGCTTCGGCGATGAGTTCCGAGGCACCGGCGCCGATGATGTGCACGCCAAGGATGCGGTCGGTATCGGCGTCGGCGAGGATCTTGGCGAAGCCTTCGGGGGCGGCCATGCCCATGGCGCGGCCGTTGAAGGCGAACGGGATCTTGCCGGCGCGGTACTTCACGCCGTCGGCCTTGAGCTGCTGCTCGGTCTTGCCGACCCAGGCAATCTCGGGCGCGGTGTAGATGACCCACGGCACGGTGTTGAAGTCGCAGTGACCGGCCTGGCCGTTGATGACCTCAGCCACCATGACGCCCTCTTCCATGGCCTTGTGCGCCAGCATGGGGCCGCGCACCACGTCGCCCACGGCCCACACGCCGGGCAGGCTGGTGGCGCAGTGGTCATCGACCTTGATGAAGCCGCGATCATCCAGTTCCAGACCGACGCGATCAGCGTCCAGGCCGTCGGTGTTGGGCACGCGGCCCACCGACACGATGAGGCGGTCGGCGGCGAGCTTGTGCTCCTTGCCATCTTTGTCGGTGTAGTCGATGGTGACGCCGCTGCGGGTCTTCTTGACCTCGCCGATCTTGCAGCCGAGCTGGATGTCCAGCCCCTGCTTGGTGAAGATCTTGAGCGCTTCCTTGCCCACATCCACATCGGCCGCGCCGAGGAAATCCGGCAGGGCCTCGAGCACGGTGACTTCGGCACCGAGGCGACGCCACACCGAACCCATTTCCAGCCCGATGACGCCGGCGCCGATGACGGCGAGCTTCTTGGGCACAGTTTCCAGATCGAGCGCGCCGACGTTGTCGCAGACGATCTTGTTGTCCACTTCCACGTCCTTGAGGTGGCGCGGACGCGAGCCGGTGGCGACGATGACGTGGGTGGCCAGCACTTCCTCTTCACCCACGGCGACCAGCCAGCGCTCACCCTGACGCGCGACGAAGCGGCCGTGGCCGGCGACGAAGGTGACCTTGTTCTTCTTGAACAGGCCCTTGATGCCGCCGGTGAGCTGGTCGACGATGCCGTTCTTGCGTTCGAGCATCTTGGCGACGTCGATCTTGGGCTTGCCGACCTGAATGCCCTGCTCGGCAAAGCCGTGGCCGGCCTCTTCGAACAGGTGCGAGGTGTGCAACAGCGCCTTGGACGGAATGCAGCCGACGTTGAGGCAGGTGCCGCCCAGGCGGGGTTCGCCCTTGGGGTCGGCATAGGGGTTGGATTCGC
Source organism: Pseudazoarcus pumilus (assembly GCA_033837965.1). Lineage (GTDB taxonomy): Bacteria > Pseudomonadota > Gammaproteobacteria > Burkholderiales > Rhodocyclaceae > Pseudazoarcus > Pseudazoarcus pumilus_A. The sequence continues at coordinate 18,982 of JAJLLM010000074.1, read as the reverse complement.
AGCAGGCGGTCTTGTAGCCGAGCTGGGCTGCGCGGATGGCCGCGACGTAGCCGCCGGGGCCACCGCCGATGACGAGTACGTCGAATTCACGGGCGGACATGGGTGTTGTCTCCGGATCGGGTGAGGCGATGCACGCAGCGGCCGGGTCGCGGCCGCTGTGGCGGGACGGTGAATCAGATGTCGATGATCAGGCGCGCCGGGTCTTCCAGCGCTTCCTTGATGGTGACCAGGCCCAGCACGGCTTCACGGCCGTCGATGATGCGGTGGTCGTAGGACAGCGCGAGGTAGTTGATCGGGCGGATGACGATCTGGCCGTTCTCCACTACCGGGCGATCCTTAGTGGCATGAATACCGAGGATGGCCGACTGCGGCGGGTTGATGATCGGCGTCGACAGCATCGAGCCGAACACGCCACCGTTGGAGATGGAGAAGGTGCCGCCGGTCAGCTCTTCCATGCTGAGCTTGCCTTCCTGCGCCTTCTTGCCGTACTCGGCGATCTTCTTCTCGATGTCGGCGATGCTCATCTGGTCGACGTCACGGATGATCGGCACGACCAGACCACGCGGGCTGCCGACGGCAATGCCGACGTCGATGTAGCCGTGGTAGATGATGTCGTTGCCGTCCACCGAGGCATTCAGGATGGGGAATTTCTTCAGCGCGGCGACCACCGCCTTGACGAAGAAGCCCATGAAACCCAGACGCACGCCGTGGGCCTTCTCGAAGCGCTCGCCGTACTTCTTGCGCAGTTCCATGACCGGCGCCATGTTGACCTCGTTGAAGGTCGTGAGGATGGCGTTCTCGTTCTTGGACTGGATCAGGCGCTCGGCGATGCGGGCGCGCAGGCGCGTCATCGGCACACGCTCTTCCGGGCGGTCGGCGGCATCGCGCTCGATCATGCGGGCGGACGGCGCGGGGGCGCTGCCACTGCCGGCGGCCACGGCGTCTTCCTTGGTGACGCGACCACCGCGGCCGGAGCCGGACACGTCATCGGCGGACACGCCCTTCTCGGCCAGGATCTTGCGCGCGGCCGGACTGGCAGCCGCAGACGCGGCGGCCGGGGCCGGCTTGGCTTCGGCCTTGGCCGGCGCTGCAGCGGCCGGAGCGGCCTTGGCGGCGCCCTTGGCTTCGGTGTCGATCTGCGCCAGCACTTCGCCGGAGCCCACGGTGTCACCGTCGGTCTTGATGATCTTGACGATCACGCCGTCGGCCGGCGCCGGCGTTTCGAGCACGACCTTGTCGGTCTCGATGTCGATCAGGTTCTCGTCGCGCGACACGGCGTCGCCTTCTTTCTTGTGCCACTTCACCAGCGTCGCTTCGGACACCGATTCAGACAGTTGCGGCACTTTCACTTCGATCAGCATGGAGTGTTCTCCCTGTTGCCTGTTCTGTTGTGCGATGGGGCGGGGTCAGTCCTGGATGGGACCGAATGCGTTTTCGATGATGGTTTTCTGCTGGAGGTTGTGCTTGGCGTAATAGCCCACCGCCGGCGAGGCAGCACCGGGACGGGACACCAGCAGCAGCTCGCGGCCGGCACCCAGCACGTTGGCCAGATGCTGACGCGAGGCCAGCCAGTACCAGGCGCCCTGGTTGCGCGGCTCTTCCTGACACCACACGAATTCCTTGGCCTTGGGGAACTGCCCGAGGACTTCGGCGAGACGCTCGGCCGGGAACGGGTAGAGTTGCTCGATGCGCACCAGCGCGGTATCCGTGATGCCCTGCTCGCGGCGGTATGCCAGCAACTCGTAGTAGATCTTTCCCTGGCACAGCACGATGCGCTTGACCTTCTTCGCGTCGAGCTTGTCGACCTCGCCGATGACGGTCTGGAAGCGGCCGTTGGCCAGCTCGTCGAGCGTGGAGACGGCCTCTTTGTGGCGCAGCAGCGACTTGGGCGTGATGATGACCAGCGGCTTGCGCACCTTGCGCAGCATCTGGCGGCGCAGCAGGTGGAAGATCTGCGCCGGCGTGGTCGGCACGCAGACCTGCCAGTTGGTCTCGGCCGCCATGTTCATGAAGCGCTCCAGACGCGCCGAGGAGTGCTCCGGGCCCTGCCCTTCATAGCCGTGCGGCAGCATCAGCGTGAGCCCGCAGACGCGGCCCCATTTGGCCTCGCCGGAGCTGATGAACTGGTCGAGCACGACCTGCGCACCGTTCACGAAGTCACCGAACTGCGCTTCCCACACGACGAGCTGGTTGGGCTCTGCGGTGGCGTAGCCGTATTCGAAGGCCAGCACGGCCTCTTCGGACAGCACGGAGTCAAAGATCTGCACCGGCCCCTGGCCTTCGCGGATGTCCTGCAGCGGAATCCATGTGCCGTCGTTCCAGCGCTCGCGCTTCTGGTCATGCAGCACGGCATGGCGGTGGAAGAAGGTGCCGCGGCCGACGTCCTCACCCGAGATGCGGATGCCGTAGCCCTGTGCGAGCAGGCTGGCGTAGGCCAGGTTCTCGCCCATGCCCCAGTCCAGCGGCAGTTCGCCGCGGCCCATGGCAGCGCGGTCCTTGATGATCTTGTCGACGCGCGAATGCAGGCTGAAGCCTTCCGGCACCGCGGTCAGGCGCTCGGCCAGACGCTGCGCTTCGGGCAGCGGGATGCCGGTGTCGGCCTCGTCGGTGTATTCGTGGCCGAGGAAGGGCGTCCAGTCCACCGCGTACTTGCTGCTGTGGCCGGACAGCACCGGGTTGGAGAGCAGTTCGCCACGGTCTAGGTGTTCGCGGTAGTCGCGGATGATGGCTTCGGGCTCATCGGGCCCGATGGAGCCTTCGGCCACCAGGCGGTCGGCGTAGATCTGGCGCGTGCCGGGGTGCGCCGCGATCTTGCGGTACATCAGCGGCTGCGTGACCATCGGCTCGTCCTGCTCGTTGTGGCCGAGCTTGCGGAAGCACACCAGATCGACCACCACGTCCTTCTTGAACTCGTTGCGGAATTCGACGGCGAGCTGGGTGACCAGCGCGACCGCTTCGGGGTCGTCGCCATTCACGTGGAAGATCGGCGCCTCGACCATCTTGAAGATGTCGGTGCAATACAGCGAGGAACGGATGTCGCGCGGGTCCGAGGTGGTGAAGCCGATCTGGTTGTTCACCACGATGTGCACCGTGCCGCCGGTGCCGTAGCCACGCGTCTGGGAGAAGTTGAGCATCTCCTGGTTGACGCCCTGCCCGGCCACCGCCGCGTCACCGTGGATGAGCACGCCGACGACCTGCTTCTTGTCGGCATCCTCGCGGCGGAACTGGCGTGCGAAGACCGAACCGGCCACCACCGGGTTGATGATCTCGAGGTGCGAGGGGTTGAAGGCCAGCGTGAGGTGCACCGGGCCGGCGGGGCCCATGACGTCGCTGGAGAAACCCATGTGGTACTTCACGTCGCCGGCCGACAGATCCGACGCGGCCTTGCCCTCGAACTCCGAGAACAGCATCGACGGCGACTTGCCCAGCACGTTGACCAGCACGTTGAGACGGCCGCGGTGGGCCATGCCGATGACGATTTCCTGCGCGCCATGGGTGCCGGCGACACGCACGATCTCGTCCATCGCGACGATCATGGATTCGCCGCCTTCGAGCGAGAAGCGCTTCTGGCCGACGTACTTGGTGTGCAGGTAACGTTCCAGCGTCTCGGCGGCGGTGACACGGCCGAGGATGCGGCGCTTGGTCTCGGTATCGAAACGCGGCGTGGCGCGCAGGCTCTCCAGGCGAGCCTGGATCCAGCGTTTCTGCTGGATGTCCGAGATGTACATGTACTCGATGCCGATCGAACCGCAATAGGTCTGGCGGATGGCTTCGAGAATCTCGCGCAGCGTGGCGTGTTCGCCGTCGAATCCGTGGAAGGAGCCGACGTTGAAGCTGCGGTTGAGATCGGCTTCGGTAAAGCCGTAGTAGGACGGCTCAAGCTCCGGCACGTCGGGGCGCTCGGTGCGCTTGAGCGGGTCGAGATTGGCCCAGCGGTTGCCCAGGAAGCGATAGGCGTTGATCAGCTGCAGCGTCTTGACCTGCAGCTTGTCGTCATCGCCGGCCGACACCGTGCGCATGCGCGGCTGTTTGGCCAGTTGGGCAAAGGCCTCGACCACCGGGCTGTGCGCCACATCGCGCACCGCCGGGCCGGCCTGGGCCTGCAGCTTGTCGAAATACTCGCGCCAGCTCTCCGAGACCGAGGCCGGATCGGCCAGGTAGGACTCGTACAGCTCCTCGACGAACGGGGCGTTGCTCCCGAATAGGTAGGACGTCGATTTGCGCTCTTGCATCATGTTGATCACCTGCTCGCTGGGTACTTCACGAATTGCAGAACCTGCGCCTGACCCCGAATTGAAAACGGGACAGCCGGACTACCCGGCCATCCCGTCCAGTGTTCAGGAACGGCAGGCGGCATCCTGCTCCTGCGACATGGCGTTCATCGCTTGGCCATGTCGGGGACGTCGCGACGCGCTGCACCGATGTACAGCTGACGCGGACGGCCGATCTTGTATTCCGGGTCGGTGATCATTTCTTCCCACTGCGTGATCCAGCCCACGGTGCGCGCGAGCGCGAACACGCAGGTGAACATCGAGGTGGGAATGCCGATCGCCTTCTGGACGATGCCGGAATAGAAATCCACGTTGGGGTAGAGCTTGCGCTCGACGAAGAACTCGTCTTCCAGCGCGATGCGCTCAAGTTCCATAGCGAGCTTGAACAGACGGTCGTTCTCCAGACCGAGCTCGCCCAGCACGTCGTAGCAGACCTTGCGCATCAGCTTGGCGCGCGGGTCGTAGTTCTTGTAGACGCGGTGACCGAAGCCCATCAGGCGGAACGGGTCATCCTTGTCCTTGGCGCGCTTGATGTACTCGCCCACGTTCTCGACGCTGCCGATCTGCTCGAGCATGTTGAGGCAGGCCTCGTTCGCACCACCGTGCGCGGGGCCCCACAGGCAGGCGATACCGGCCGAGATGCAGGCGAACGGGTTGGCACCCGACGAACCGGCCAGACGCACCGTGGAGGTGGAGGCGTTCTGCTCGTGGTCGGCGTGCAGCGTGAAGATCACGTCCAGCGCATGCGCCACCACCGGGTTCGGCTTGTACTCCTCGCACGGCGTCGCGAACATCATGTGCATGAAGTTCTCGGCGTAGTTGAGGTCGTTGCGCGGGAACATGAACTGCTGGCCCATGTTGTATTTGTAGGCCATGGCGACGATAGTCGGCAGCTTGGCGATCAGACGGTGCACCGAGATCGTGCGGTGCTCCTCGTCCGAGAAGTCCATCGCGTCGTGGTAGAAGGCGGACAGCGCGCCGACGATACCGACCATGATGGCCATCGGGTGCGCGTCACGGCGGAAGCCGTTGTAGAAGCGCATCAGCTGGTCGTGCAGCATGTAGTGGTTCTTGATCGAGCGCTCGAACTCGTCCTTCTGCGTGGCGTTGGGCAGCTCGCCCTTGCGCAGCAGGTAAGCCACTTCGAGGAAGCTGGCTTTCTCGGCAAGCTGCTCGATGGGATAACCGCGATAGAGCAATTCACCCTTGTCACCATCGATGAAGGTGATCGAGGACTTGCAGCTGCCCGTCGACAGGAAGCCCGAGTCGTAGGTAAACAACCCGGTCTGACCACCCAGGCTGCGGATGTCGATGACATCGTTGCCATGGGTGCCGCTCAGGACCGGAAAGTCGTAAGCCTTGCCGTCCAGGGTCAGCGTTGCTTTGCGTTCATTGCTCATTGTCGTTCCCTTATGCTTGCAAAATAATTCTTGTTGTCAGCACCTTCTTCAGAAGGTCTCAGGACCTCTGCAGTAGCGCGATGATTTCTTTCCAGCGTTCCGTCGGACATTCGGCACTGCCGTTGACCATGGCCCACAGCTCATGGTCTTCGCAGCGCAGCAAATCCTCCAGATCCGCCAGTTGTGCCTCTTCAAGACCGTCGAAGTGTCGCTCAAGAAAGCGCTCCAGAACAAGATCGAGTTCCAGCAAGGCACGCCGGCAGGCCCAGCGGATACGCCCCTTTTCGGGTCTCATACGGCGCGCTGCACCATCAGGTCCTTGATCTTGCCGATCGCCTTCGTCGGGTTCAGGCCCTTCGGACAGACATCCACGCAGTTCATGATCGAGTGGCAGCGGAACAGCCGGTACGGGTCTTCCAGATTGTCCAGACGCTCGCTCGTGGCTTGGTCGCGAGTATCGGCGATGAAGCGGTAGGCCGCCAGCAGGCCGGCCGGGCCGACGAACTTGTCCGGGTTCCACCAGAACGACGGGCACGAGGTGGAACAGCACGCGCACAGGATGCATTCGTACAGGCCGTTGAGTTCCTCGCGGTCCTCCGGCGACTGCAGGCGCTCGCGCTCCGGCGCCGGCTCGTCGTTGATCAGATACGGCTTGATCGAGTGGTACTGCTTGAAGAACTGGGTCATGTCCACGATCAGGTCGCGGATCACCGGCAGACCGGGCAGCGGGCGCAGCACCACCGGCTGTTTGAGGTCGGCGATGTCGGTCATGCACGCCAGGCCGTTCTTGCCGTTGATGTTCATGGCGTCGGAGCCGCACACGCCCTCGCGGCAGGAGCGGCGGAAGGACAGCGAATCGTCCTTGGCGCGCAGGCGCACCAGGGCGTCGAGCAGCTTCTTGTCGGACGGTTCGAGTTCGACCGAGATGTCCTGCATCCAGGGCTTCTCGTCGCGGTCCGGGTCGTATCGGTAGATCTTGAAGTGGATTTCGCGGGTACTCATGTCCATCTCCGGGCGCTCAGTAGATGCGCTTGGCGAGCGCGATCGCCTTGGTGTCTTCGTTCAGCGGCTTGAGGTTGACGGCCTTGTATTCGAGGCGGTCGCCCTCGCTGTACCAGAGCGTGTGCTTAAGCCAGTCGTGGTCGTTGCGGCCGTTGGGGAATTCCGGCGTATCCGGCGCATCGTCACGCACGTGGGCGCCACGCGATTCCTTGCGGGCATCGGCCGAGACGATGGTGGATCGCGCCACCTCGATGAGGTTGTCTAGTTCCAGCGCTTCCATGCGCGCGGTGTTCCAGACCTTGGACTTGTCCTTGATCTCGGTGCGGCGGGCGCGCTCGGCGATTTCGCTCATCTTCGTGACGCCTTCGCTGAGCAGGTCGGCGAAGCGGAACACGCCGGCGTGCTTCTGCATGGTGCGGCGCATGTCCTGGCCGACCTCGAACACGCTCTCGCCATCCTTCTGGTTGTCGAGGCGGTTCAGACGCGCCATGGACTGCTCGGCCGCATCGACCGGCAGCGGACGCAGCGGCAGGTTGCCGGCTTCGATGTCTTCCACCACGGTCTCACCGGCCGACTTGCCGAACACCAGCAGGTCGAGCAGCGAGTTGGTACCGAGACGGTTGGCCCCGTGCACCGAGGCGCAGGCGCATTCGCCCGCGGCATAGAAGCCGACCACCGGCGCGGACGGATCATCGTTCTTCGGCACGACGACCTGACCCTTGTAGTTGGTCGGAATGCCGCCCATCTGGTAGTGGCAGGTCGGCACCACCGGAATCGGCTCGCGGATGGGATCGACACCGGCAAAGCGGATGGCGATCTCGCGGATGCCGGGCAGGCGCTTCATGATGGTTTCCGGCGCCAGGTGCGTGATGTCGAGCAGCACGTGATCCTTGTCCGGCCCGCAGCCACGGCCTTCGTTGATCTCGGTGGTCATGGCACGCGACACGACGTCACGCGAGGCCAGATCCTTGAGGTTGGGCGCGTAGCGTTCCATGAAGCGCTCGCCGCTGCTGTTGCGCAGGATGCCGCCCTCGCCGCGCACGCCTTCGGTGATCAGCACACCGGCGCCGGCCACGCCGGTGGGGTGGAACTGCCAGAACTCCATGTCTTCGAGCGGAATGCCGGCACGTGCCGCCATGCCGCAGCCGTCGCCGGTGTTGATGAAGGCGTTGGTGGAGCTGTGGTAGATGCGCCCTGCTCCGCCGGTGGCGAAGATCGTGGCGCGGCTGTGGAAGATGGCAACCTCGCCGGTTTCCATTTCCAGGGCAGTCACGCCGAGCACGTTGCCAAAGGCGTCGCGGATCAGGTCCAGCGCCATCCATTCGACGAAGAAATGCGTGTTGGCGCGCACGTTGCGCTGGTAAAGCGCATGCAGCATGGCGTGGCCGGTGCGGTCTGCCGCCGCACAGGAGCGCGACACCGGGGTCTGGCCGTAATTCTGCGAGTGACCACCGAAGGGGCGCTGATAGATCTTGCCGTTGTCGAGACGGTCGAACGGCATGCCGTAGTGTTCGAGCTCGACCACCACCTCGTTGGCGCGGCGGCACATGAACTCGATGGCATCCTGGTCGCCCAGCCAGTCCGACCCCTTCACGGTGTCGTACATGTGCCAGTGCCAGTTGTCTTCGGTGGAGTTGCCCAGCGACGCAGCCACCCCGCCCTGCGCCGCCACGGTGTGCGAGCGGGTCGGGAAGACCTTGGTCAGCACGGCCGTCTTGAGACCCGATTCGGCCAGTTGCAGGGCCGCACGAAGGCCGGCACCGCCCGCACCTACGATGACTGCGTCGAAAGTGTGCTTCGCGATATTCACGCCGACAGCCTCCAGAGAATCTGAGCCGCCCAGCCGGCATAGCCGACGAGCAGGAATGCCACGATGAGGTGCAGCGTGAGCCGCAGACCGGTGGGCTTGATGTAGTCCATGAAGATGTCCCGCACGCCGATCCATGCGTGATAGAACAGCGCGAGGAAGAACAGGAAGGTGGCGAAGGCCATGAAGCCGCCCGCAAACAGGGCCTGCCACGAGGCATGGCTGTAGTCCGGCAGCAGCAGCACGCGCACGCCGAACAGCACGGTGTACAGCGCCATGTAGACAGCCGTGGCGCGCTGCGCGATCCAGTCCTTCAGACCGTAGTGGGCGCCGACAACGATGCGTTTCACCATAGCGCCACCCCGATCACCAGCGTCAGCGCAATGCTGACAACCATCACCGCCATGGAACTGCGCCGTGCCGACTCGAGTTCGCCGCCTATGTGCAGGTCCAGCAGCAGGAAGCGGATGCCGGCACAGAAATGATGCAGGTAGGCCCACAGCAGCCCGAACAGCACCAGCTTGATCAGCGGGTTGGAAACGACATCGCGGTAGGCGTCATACGCCACCGGCGAACCCAGGCTGCGGTCGAACAGCCACAGCAGCAGGGGCAGCATCAGGAACAGCCCGGCTCCGCTCACGCGGTGCAGGATCGACACGATACCCGGCAGGGGCAACCGTATCTGGTGCAGAGCCAGGTGCTTGGGGCGCTTGCGCGCGGGTGCATCCGACATGTAGTCCAACCTCCAGATGTACGGCCTTGCGGCCACGCTGTACCCGGGCTGCCTGCTGCAACCCGGTATCTTTCAGTTCAGTTCGTTCAGGTAGAAATGCTCGTCGGTCAGGTACAGACCACGTCGCCATTCCACCGGCTTGTCCCCGTAGGTATAGGTCACACGCTCCACCGACAGCAGCGGTTTGCCTTCGGGCACCTTCAGCGCATCCGCCGCCGAGCGGTCGGCCGCCACGGCACGGATGCTCTCCTGCGCACGGATCATGCGCACGCCGAAGCGGTTCTCGAACAGGCTGTACAGGGAACTCTTCCAGGATTGCAGGAGTTCGAGGGTCAAACCCTGGAACTGCTCGCCCGGCAGATAGATTTCGTCGATCACCACCGGCTTGCCGCCGAAGCGCAGCAGGCGACGTACGATGATGATCGGATCGCCCTGCTTGAGTCCGAGCATGCGCGAGGCCTCGTTGCCGGCCTTGGCACGCCAGCATTCCAGCGGCAGGCTCTCCGGCGTCGTGAGCGGCCCTTCTTCCGGCACCAGCCGCAGGAAGCGGAAGTGCGCACGAGGATCCTGATGGGTGGCCACGAAGGTGCCCTTGCCCTGGCGACGCGTCAGCAGATTCTCGGCGGCCAGTTCATCCACCGCCTTACGCACGGTGCCTTGCGAAACACCAAAGCGCCCGGCGAGCTCCTGCTCACTCGGGATGAGTTGCCCGGGCTGCCATTCACCAGCCACAAGTGCCTGAATCATCAGGTCCTTGATCTGGCGATAGAGCGGGCTGAAGGTGGGCGATTCCTGAACCATCGGCGCATTCAATCACAAAAAATTTCTGACGTCTATCCATCATCTCTTGTCTTATATAAGACATAAGATATGATAAATAGGCTTTTGACTTCCGCAGCGTCCGCCACTACCATTCCCGCGCCCGTCAGAGCATCGTCAGACGCGTCGCAGTGTTCGCGGCCGCGGAGCCGTACCGGATTATATAAACCTGAGTATTGAGGGAGCATTCCAATGAGCAAATCCCCCGTTCGCGTCGCCGTTACCGGCGCAGCCGGCCAGATCGGCTACAGCCTGCTTTTCCGTATCGCCAGCGGCGAAATGCTCGGCAAGGATCAGCCCGTCATCCTGCAACTGCTCGATCTGCCGCAGGCGCAGAAAGCGCTCGCCGGCGTGATGATGGAACTGGAAGATTGCGCCTTCCCGCTGCTGGCCGGCATGACCGCCTCGGATGACCCCAACGTTGCCTTCAAGGACGCCCAGGTTGCCCTGCTGGTCGGCGCCCGCCCGCGCGGCCCCGGCATGGAGCGCAAGGACCTGCTGGCCGAAAACGCCAAGATCTTCACGGTGCAGGGCGCGGCCATCGGCCAGCACGCCAACCCGGACTGCAAGGTGCTGGTGGTCGGCAACCCGTGCAACACCAACGCTTACATCGCCATGAAGACCGCCGAGAAGTTCGGTCGCGTGCCGGCGAAGAACTTCACCGCCATGTTGCGCCTGGACCACAACCGTGCGCTGTCGCAACTCGCTGCCAAGAGCGGTCGTGAAGTCTCCAGCCTGAAGAAGCTCGTGGTGTGGGGCAACCATTCCCCGACCATGTACGCGGACTACCGTCTGGTCACCTCGGGCAGCGACAAGGTCAAGGACCTGATCGACGACGAAGCCTGGAACCGCGACACCTTCCTGCCGACCGTGGGCAAGCGCGGCGCCGCCATCATCGAGGCGCGCGGCCTGTCGTCCGCCGCCTCCGCCGCCAACGCCGCCATCGACCACATGCGTGACTGGTGGCTGGGCTCGAACGGCGAGTGGGTGACCATGGGCGTGCCGTCCGACGGTAGCTACGGCGTGCCCGAAGGCATCATCTTCGGCGTGCCCTGCACCACCAGCAACGGCGAATACGAAGTGGTCAAAGGCCTTGAGTTCGACGACTTCTCGAAAGAGCGCATCAAGCGCACGCTGGACGAACTGCTCGAAGAGCGCGAAGGCGTGAAGGACCTGCTCGGCTGAACCGCCTTCCCTGAACGGAAACGCACGGTGCGCCGTGCGTTTTTTTTGTCCTCGTTGCGGGCGACAATACCCGCCTGCCGAGACGGAGAAACCCGATGAGCACCCCACAGCACCCGGCCGACGTCCTGTTCGACGCCGAGAAGCCCTTCCCCATCCTGCCCGCCGTGGACCATTACGCGGGCTCCGAAAAGCTGATGCGCAAGGCGCTGGCGCTGCAGGCGGACCTTGGCCCGGTATTCGATGTCACCTTCGACTGCGAGGACGGCGCGCACGCCGGCGCAGAGGCCGAACACGCGCTCATGGCGGGCAGTCTGGCGGCAAGCCGCGACAACCGCTTCGGTCGTGTCGGCGCCCGCATTCACGACATCACCCACCCGCTGTGGCAGCAGGATCTGGACATCCTGGTGCGGGAGGCCGGGCGCAGGCTGGCCTTTCTCACCCTGCCCAAGGCACGTTCCGCCTCGGACGTGCGCATCCAGATCGAAACCCTGCGTCGCACCGAGGGCGAGTACGGCATCGAACGCCCGATTCCCGTCCATGTGCTGATCGAAACCCATGGCGCGCTGCGCGAGATCTGGCAGATCGTGGCCATCGACGGCGTCGAATCGGTGGATTTCGGCATCATGGACTTCGTATCGGCCCACCACGGCGCCCTGCCCGGCTCGGCCATGGTCAGCCCCGGGCAGTTCACCCACCCTGTCGTGGTTCGCGCCAAGTGCGAGATTGTGGCCGCCTCGCTGGCGCATGGCGTGGTGCCGGCGCACAACGTGACCACCGAACTGCGCGATGCGGAGATCATCCGCCATGACGCCCTGCGCGCGCGCAACGAGTTCGGCTTCCTGCGCATGTGGAGCATCCACCCCAACCAGATCCTGCCCATCGTGGATGCGATGCGTCCGGATTTCTCCGAAACACAGCATGCCACCGAGATCCTCATCGCCGCGCAGGACGCGGCCTGGGGACCCATCCAGCATCACGGCAAGCTGCATGATCGCGCCTCCTACCGCTACTACTGGGAGCTGCTCGCACGCGCACATGCCACCGGAATGCATGTGGATGCCGAGGCCAGGACGCGCTTCTTCGCCTGAACCGCGGCAAAAGCAGCACCACTGCTGTCATACGGCTTGCACTACAATACGCCGATGAGCCCTCAGACGAGCCCACCCTCCGAGAACACCGTGCTGTTCCTCGACGTGGTGAACAGCACCCGCCTGTACGAGCAAAGCGGAGACCGCAAGGCCTTTTCCCTGGTCACGACCTGCCTCAGCCACGCCAGTTCGGTCGTACTGGATCGCGGCGGACGCGTCGTGAAGTACACCGGCGACGGCCTCATGGCGGTGTTCCACGGACCGGATGCCGCCGCCGATTCAGCGATCGGCATTCACCTCGCCTTGCACGACTGCCCCTCGGTCGCCGATCAATCCATCGGTGTGCGCATCGGTTTCCACACCGGCCCCCTGCTCAAGAGCGGCACCGACGTCTTCGGCGAAACCGTCAATCTGGCCTCGCGCGTTGCCGCGCTCGCATCCGCCGGCCGCGCGCTGACCACCTCGGCCAGCGTGCGCGCGATGACCACGGGCCTGCGCGAACGCCTGACCGCCGTGCCCACGCGCGTGCTCCGTGGGGCCAACCAGCCGGTGGAACTGTATGAACTGCGCTGTGAGGCGGGCGGCGAAACCACCAGCCTGCTGAACATCGACACGGCGCTGCAGGAGCACGTGGAATTGCGACTGCGCCACAACCAGCGCTGGGTGGTCATCAATCACTGGAAGCCGGCGCTCAGCATCGGGCGCGACCCGACGCAGGATCTGCGCGTGGAGGACCAGCGTGCATCCCGACACCATGCCGAAGTACAAATGCGCGGAGACAAATTCGTGCTCTCCGATCAGAGCAGCAACGGCACCTACGTGACCATCGGCAATGCGCCCGAGTTCGTACTCACCCGCGAAGACGCCGTACTGCACGGTTCCGGCTGGATTTCACTGGGCCGCAGTCGGGCCGACAACCCGCTCGCCATCGAATTTTTCAGTGCCTGAAAGCAATCGGGGCGCCACAGGCGCCCCGATGCATGCTTTTCCGTTTCAGCCCGTTCAGACTTCCACGGTATCGGCCACTTCACGGAATTCCGCGATCTGGTCGAAGTTCATGTAGCGGTAGATGTCGGCAGCCTTCTCATTGACCACGCTGACCTGCTGAAGGTATTCCGCCGCCGTCGGTATGCGCCCCACCAGCGCACACACTGCCGCCAGTTCCGCCGAGCCCAGATACACGCGCGTATCGATGCCCAGACGGTTGGGGAAGTTGCGCGTGGAAGTGGACATCGCCGTGCTGCCCTTGCGGATCTGTGCCTGGTTGCCCATGCACAGCGAGCAGCCGGGCATCTCCATGCGCGCGCCCGACTTGCCGAGTACCGAGTAGTAGCCCTCTTCGTTGAGGATCATGGCGTCCATCTTGGTCGGCGGCGCGATCCACAGACGGGTCGGGATGTCGCTCTTGCCGTCCAGCACCTTGCCGGCCGCACGGAAGTGACCGATGTTGGTCATGCACGAGCCGATGAACACCTCGTCGATCTTGTCGCCCGCCACTTCAGACAGCGTCTTGATGTCGTCCGGATCGTTCGGGCAGGCCACCAGCGGCTCGGTGATGTCGGCCAGATCGATGTCGATCACCGCCGCGTATTCGGCATCGGCATCGCCCGCGAGCAGTTGCGGGTTCGCAATCCAGTCCTCCATTGCCTTGATGCGGCGAGTGAGCGTGCGGCGGTCCTCGTAGCCGTTGGCGATCATCCACTTCATCAGCGTGATGTTCGAGCGCATGTATTCGATGATCGGCGCCTTGTCGAGATGCACCGTGCAGCCGGCGGCGGAACGCTCGGCCGAGGCGTCGGACAGCTCGAAGGCCTGCTCCACCTTCAGATCCGGCAACCCCTCGATCTCCAGGATGCGGCCCGAAAAGATGTTCTTCTTGCCCTTCTTCTCGACCGTGAGCAGCCCCTGCTTGATCGCGTAATAAGGAATCGCATTGACCAGATCGCGCAGCGTCACGCCCGGCTGCATCGTGCCCTTGAAGCGCACCAGCACCGATTCGGGCATGTCCAGCGGCATCACGCCCGTGGCGGCCGCGAACGCCACCAGACCGGAACCGGCCGGGAAGGAGATGCCGATCGGGAAACGGGTGTGCGAGTCGCCACCGGTGCCGACCGTATCGGGCAGCAGCAGGCGGTTGAGCCAGGAGTGGATGACGCCGTCACCCGGCTTGAGCGACACGCCGCCGCGGTTGGTGATGAAGCCCGGCAGTTCGCGGTGCATGCGCACGTCGACCAGCTTCGGATAGGCCGCGGTGTGACAGAAGGACTGCATCACCAGATCGGCGGAGAAGCCGAGGCAGGCCAGATCCTTGAGTTCGTCGCGCGTCATCGGGCCGGTAGTGTCCTGCGAACCCACCGTGGTCATGCGCGGTTCGCAATAGGTACCCGGACGGATGCCCTGACCTTCGGGCAGGCCGCAGGCGCGGCCGACCATCTTCTGCGCCAGCGTGAAGCCCTTGCCCGAATCGGCAGGCGCCTGCGGCAGACGGAACAGCTTGGACGGCGGCAGGCCCAGCGCCTCACGCGCACGGGTGGTGAGGCCGCGCCCGATGATCAGCGGAATACGGCCGCCGGCGCGCACTTCGTCGAGGATCACCGGCGTTTTCAGTTCGCTCTGCGCAATCTGCTGGCCGTTCTTGAAGGCCGTCACCTGAGCGCTGGCGTGGTCGATGCGCAGCTCGATCTCGTCGCCCATCTCCATCGCACCGACGTCGATCTCGACCGGCAGCGCACCGGCGTCTTCCATGGTGTTGAAGAAGATCGGCGCGATCTTGCTGCCCAGACAGACGCCACCGAAGCGCTTGTTCGGCACGTACGGGATGTCCTCGCCGGTGAACCACAGCACCGAGTTGGTGGCCGACTTGCGCGACGAGCCGGTACCGACCACGTCACCGACGTAGGCCACCACGTTGCCGCGCTCACGCAGTTCCTGCAGGAACTTCACCGGGCCGCGCACGCCCCCCTCTTCCGGCTCAATGCCGGCACGCGGGTTCTTCAGCATGGCCAGCGCGTGCAGCGGAATGTCCGGGCGCGACCAGGCGTCGGGCGCCGGCGACAGGTCGTCGGTGTTGGTCTCGCCGGTCACCTTGAAGACCGTGACCTTCATCGAAGCCGGCACTTCCGGGCGGCTGGTGAACCACTCGGCGTCGGCCCACGACTGCATCACGGCGCGGGCGTTGGCGTTGCCCTTGTCGGCGAGTTCCTTGACGTCATGGAAGTAGTCGAACATCAGCAGGGTCTTCTTCAGGCCCTCGGCGGCGATCGCGCCGACCTCGGCATCGCCCAGCAGCTCGATCAGCGGCTTGATGTTGAAGCCACCCAGCATCGTGCCGAGCAGCTCTGTAGCCTTGGCACGCGGAATCAGCGCGCACTGTTTGGCGCCGCGCGCCAGGTCGGCGAGAAAGGCCGCCTTGACCTTGGCAGCATCGTCCACGCCCGCCGGCACGCGATGAGTGATCAGGTCCAGCAGGAAGGACTCTTCGCCCGCCGGCGGCTGGGCCAGCAGTTCGATCAGTTCGACCGTCTGCTGACGGGACAAGGGAAGCGGCGGAATGCCGAGTGCGGCGCGTTCAGCGACGTGGTCACGGTAAGCTTGCAGCATGTGGAATCCTTGGTGATGATGAAACAGCCCTGGCGAGCACCGGGGCAGATTATATGTCTTTTATAAGACCTGCGCATTGATCGGGCAGGTCTGCTTCCTCCCCGACTGTCGAGAACCCGCACGGACGACTACAGTCAGTACAGGACGCGCCGCCCACTGCACAGAAGGAGCCGCACGATGAAGCCTCACAACCTCTTCGACACGCTCAAGCCACTGCCGCAGGTGGATCAGAACGCACGGTACTACTCCCTTCCCGCGCTGGAAGCCGCCGGCGTGGGCCGCGTCTCACGCCTGCCGGTATCACTGCGTATCGTACTCGAAGCGGTGCTGCGTAACTGTGACGGCAAACGCATCACCGAGAAACACGTGCGAGAACTGGCCACCTGGGCGCCTCGCGCCGAGCGTACCAGCGAGATCCCTTTTGTCGTCGCGCGCGTGGTCCTGCAGGACTTCACCGGCGTTCCGTTGCTGTGCGACCTGGCTGCGATGCGTGACGTGACTGCCGCCAGCGGCGGTGACCCCAAACGCATCGAGCCACTGGTGCCGGTCGACCTGGTGGTCGACCACTCGGTACAGGTGGACGAATACGGCTCGCCGATTGCGCTGCGCCGGAACATGGAGCTGGAGTTCGAACGCAACCGCGAGCGCTACCAGTTCATGAAATGGGGCATGCAGGCCTTCGACACCTTCCGCGTCGTGCCGCCGGGTATCGGCATCGTGCACCAGGTCAATCTTGAATATCTGTTCCGCGGCGTGCGCAGCCAGCACGTCAAGGACGAACAACTGGTCTTCCCTGATACGCTGGTCGGCACCGACTCGCACACCACCATGATCAATGGCGTCGGCGTGGTCGGCTGGGGCGTGGGCGGCATCGAAGCCGAGGCCGCAATGCTAGGCCAACCGGTGTACATGCTGACCCCGGACGTTGTCGGCGTCGAACTCTCCGGGGCACTCCCGGAGGGTGTCACCGCTACCGACCTGGTACTGACGGTGACCGAGATGCTGCGCCGCGAAAAGGTCGTCGGCACCTTCGTCGAGTTTTTCGGCGAAGGCGCCAGCACCCTGAGCGTGACCGACCGCGCCACCATCGCCAACATGGCACCGGAGTACGGCGCGACGATGGGTTTCTTTCCGGTCGACGAGAAGACCGTCGAGTACATGCGCGCAACCGGTCGCTCGAGCGAGGAATGCGAGGCCTTCGAGGCCTACTTCCGAGCCCAGGAGATGTTCGGCATCCCCCGCGCGGGCGAGGTGGAATACTCGCGCGTGCTGAAGCTCGATCTGAAATCCATCGTTCCGTCCCTGGCCGGGCCGAAACGCCCGCAGGACCGCATCCGCTTGCAGGACATGGAGGAACGTTTCACCCACCTGCTCACCATGCCCACGGTGGACGACGGTTTCGGCGCTCCCGAAGCCTCGCTCGGAACCCGCTTCCCCACGAACCTGCCGGGAGTGACGCTGGGGCACGGTGACATCCTGATCGCGGCCATCACCTCCTGCACCAACACCAGCAACCCGGCGGTGCTGATTGCCGCGGGTCTGCTGGCGCAGAAGGCTGTCGCCAAGGGGCTGACAGTCGCGCCACACATCAAGACCTCGCTGGCGCCCGGCTCGCGCGTAGTCACCGACTACCTCGAACGCGCCGGCCTGATGGAACCGCTCGCCAAGCTCGGATTCGCCCTGGCGGGCTATGGCTGCACGACCTGCATCGGCAACTCCGGTGATCTTGCGCCCGAACTCAACCACGCCATCCAGGAACACGGCGTGATAGCCGCCGCCGTGCTGTCAGGCAACCGCAACTTCGAAGCGCGCATCCACCCGAACATCCGCGCGAACTTCCTCGCGTCGCCCCCACTGGTCGTTGCCTTTGCGATTGCCGGCACCGCCAGCATCGATCTCACTTCCGACCCGCTGGGCACGGGGTCAGACGGACATCACGTGTACCTCAAGGACATCTGGCCCAGCTCCGACGAAATCAACGCCGTGATGCCGTATGCGCTGGATCCGGTCACCTTCCGCCGGCTGTACGGCGATTTCACCAAGGGCCATGACCTGTGGAACGACATTTCGGCGCCGTCCGGCCAGTTGTATGACTGGCCTCCATCCACCTACATCGCCCAACCACCGTTCTTCCAGGACTTTGCGCGCAAGCCGGCGCCCATCGGCCCGATCCGACAGGCCAGAGCCCTGCTTCTGCTCGGTGATTCGGTCACCACCGATCACATCTCGCCCGCCGGCTCCTTCAACGAAAAGTCGCCCGCCGGAGCCTGGCTGGTGGAGCAAGGCGTCGAGCGCCGTGATTTCAACTCCTATGGTTCGCGCCGCGGCAACCATGAGGTGATGATGCGCGGCACCTTCGCCAATGTCCGCCTGAAAAACCTGATGCTGCCACCGCGCGAAGACGGCTCCCGCACCGAGGGCGGCTTCACCCTGCTCGACGGCCGGGAAGTCCCGCTATTCGACGCAGCCAACGCCCTGCTCGCCAGCAACACCCCCGGCATCGTTTTCGCGGGGGAGGAGTACGGCACAGGCTCCAGCCGCGATTGGGCCGCCAAGGGCACCCGCCTTCTCGGCATCCGCGCAGTCGTCGCACGAAGCTTCGAGCGCATTCACCGCTCCAACCTGGTGGGCATGGGCGTGCTGCCGCTGCAGTTCCCGGGCGATCAGTCGTGGCAGAAGCTCGGACTGACCGGCGATGAGCACTTCGATGTGCTCGGCATCGACGCCAGATTGGCACCCCAACAGCACCTGACGCTGGCAATTCACCACCCTGACGGACGTACCGAGAACGTCGAGGTCCTCTGCCGCATCGATACGCCGATCGAGGTGGAGTACTTCAAGCACGGCGGGATCCTGCCCTATGTGCTGCGCGACATCCTCTTCGGCGGCAAATGATGCTGTGGTTGCGTGGAATACCTTGCGCCGGCCGAAGATCATCCTGTATGATTGCGCGTTTCAAGAATTCCGAACCTGGAGCATCAAATGGCTCGCGTCTGCCAAGTGACCGGTAAAGCACCGATGGTGGGTAACAACGTTTCCCACGCCAACAACAAGACCAAGCGCCGCTTCCTGCCCAA
>JAJLLM010000073.1:0-14907 GCA_033837965.1 Pseudazoarcus pumilus | reverse complement strand
GCGCACGTTGGCCGGCAGGGTCGCCTCGTCGACGGCGAAGCCGTGGTTCTGCGAGGAGATCATCACCTGACCGCTGTCGAGGTTCTGCACCGGGTGGTTGGCGCCATGATGGCCGAACTTCATCTTCACGGTGCGGGCGCCGGCAGCCAGGCCGAGCAGCTGGTGACCGAGGCAGATGCCGAACAGCGGGGTCTTCTGGGCGATGAAGCTGCGGATCGCCTCGATCGCATAGCCGCAGGGCTCGGGATCGCCGGGGCCGTTGGACATGAACACGCCGTCCGGATTCATGGCGAACACGTCGGCGGCGGGGGTCTGCGCCGGCACGACGGTGAGGCGACAGCCGCGGCTGGTGAGCATGCGCAGGATGTTGCGCTTCACGCCGAAGTCGTAGGCGACCACATGGAAGCGCGGGTTGGCAGGCTGCGTGTAGCCCTCGCCCAGCACCCACTCGCCCTGCTTCCATTCGACGGTATCGGTAGCCGATACCACCTTGGCCAGATCCATGCCGGCCAGACCGGGGAAACCACGCGCAGCGGCCAGAGCAGCCTCGACATCGGGCACCTGGCCGGCCGGCGCCGTGACGATGGCACCGCCCTGCGCGCCCTTCTCGCGCAACACACGGGTGAGCTTGCGCGTATCAATGTCGGCAATGGCGACGACGTTCTGGGCCTTGAGATAGGCATCCAGCGTCTGTTCGCAGCGGAAGTTGGAGGTCAGCAGCGGCAGATCACGGATGACCAGACCGGCGGCATGCACGCGATCAGCTTCGACGTCTTCGGCATTGACCCCGGTATTGCCGATATGGGGATAGGTCAGCGTGACGATCTGGCGGCAGTAGCTGGGATCCGTCAGGATTTCCTGATAGCCCGTCATCGAGGTGTTGAACACCACCTCGCCAACGGTGGTGCCTTCGGCACCGATTCCCTTGCCATGAAAGACCGTACCGTCGGCGAGAGCCAGTACAGCGGACGGAAACACAGCCACGTAAAACTCCTGATTCAGGCGATGACAGGCGGTGGCGGACGCCACCTCCATACGTGAAAAAAACGGGACAAGCCCTCTGGGCCGATCCCGCTGTCGAATTCGCCGAATTATAGCGTTCGCGCGCCTCCCGCGCAAACGCCAAAGGCCGCGTCGGACCCCGGATCAACGCAGACCGAGCACGTCCTGCATGTCGAACACGCCGCGCTCGCGCCCGGCCAGAAAATGCGCTGCGCGCAGCGACCCGAGGGCGTAAGGCATGCGGCTGCCGGACTTGTGGGTGATCTCGATGCGCTCGCCGAGTCCGGCGAACAGCACCGTGTGGTCGCCTACGACATCGCCACCGCGGATGGTCGAGAAGCCGATGGTCTCGCTCTTGCGCTCGCCGGTCACCCCTTCCCGGCCGTAGATCGCGCACTCATCCAGATTGCGGCCAAGCTCGCGCGCGACGATTTCCCCCATGCGCAGGGCCGTGCCGGAGGGCGCATCGATCTTGTGACGATGGTGTGCCTCGATGACCTCGATGTCGTAGCCCGAGTCGAGGATCCTGGCCGCCACCTCCAGCAGACGGAACACGGCATTCACGCCGACCGCCATGTTCGGAGCAAAGACCACCGGAATGTGCTCGCCCGCTTCGGCGATGACGCGTTTGCCGTCGGCCGAAAAGCCGGTGGTGCCGATCACCATGGCACGACCGAGTTCGCGCGCCAGTGCCAGATGCTCCAGCGTGCCTTCGGGACGCGTGAAATCGATGACGCAATCGGCCGCCGCAATGGCGGCACGCGCATCATCGGTGATGCGCACACCACAGGAAGTGCCCAGCACCTCCGCGGCATCACGCCCGATGAACGGCGACGAAGCATGGTCAAACGCGGCCACCAGGGTTGCCTGCGGGTCATTGAGCGTGGCCTCGACCAGCATCCGGCCCATGCGGCCGGACGCGCCGGCCACGGCGATGCGGCGTTGCGTCATGCTAGAAACCTCTGAAATCTGGGAGACTGCCGCCGATCAACGACGGCGGGTGGACGGCACTTCGACGACGCGCGTGCGCTGTGCCTGGGCCTGCTCGGTCGAACCGTCTTCTGCCAGTACGTCGCCCTCGACGCTGTCGAGCTTGTCATCAACGAAGAACAGGCTGAGCGTGCGCGTCTGCGGATCACCCCAACCCTCCGTGAAGCGATACACGTAGTCCCAGCGATTCTCGCGGAACATGTCGACGACAAGAGGCGAACCGAGAACAAAACGTACCTGGTCGCGGCTCATGCCCTTACGCAACTGGGCCACCATTTCCTGGTCCACGTAATTGCCCTGACGGACATCAATGCGATAGGCGCTGCAACCGGAGAGGAGCAGTGCGCCGGCAAGAAACAACACAGGAGCGGTAATCGAGCGCATGAATCGCCTTCTAGCGGTTTCGGAGACGCGCCGGCGCGTCGTTCTCATTACAGGGCAAAAAATATATCATAGGCCGCAAGCCCGCGCTGATTCGCCATGCGCTCGTGATCATCGCACGCACTGTCGATGCGGCTCGAGATAACAATAAAGAGAGGCAGGATCCATGTCAGACAATTCCCAGAACCTGAAAAGCATCGGTCTGAAGGCCACTTATCCGCGCCTGCGCATCCTCGACCTCTTCCAGCACTCCGAGACGCGCCACCTCACGGCCGAAGACGTCTACCGGCTGCTGATTTCGGACGGCATGGACATCGGCCTGGCAACGGTATACCGCGTGCTGACCCAGTTCGAACAGGCCGGCCTGCTGGAACGGCACTATTTCGAAGCCGGCAAGGCGGTATTCGAACTCAATGAAGGTGGCCATCACGACCACCTCGTCTGTCTGCAGTGCGGCGCGGTCGAGGAATTCTTCGACGCCGAGATCGAGAAGCGGCAGGAGCGCATCGCGCACGAGCGTGGCTTCGAGGTCAAGGAACACGCCCTGTATCTCTACGCCAACTGTCTGCGCAAGAACTGTCCGAACAACGAAAAGAGCAACTGAGCGCCCGCGGCGCGACGCCTACGCCAGACGTGAGCGTCCGCCTGCCCGCGCCAGCATCTCGTCGGCGTGCCCCAGCGTCTTGTCGGTGATTTCGAGCCCCCCGAGCATGCGGGCAATCTCCTCGACCCGCCCGGACCGATCCAGCGGCGTGACCGCACTCAACACTTCCCCGCCACGTTGCACCTTGGCGATATTCCATTGCCAGTCCGCGCAGGCCGCGACCTGCGGCAGGTGCGTCACGCACAGGACCTGGCGGTCCTGGCCCAGGGTCTGCAGCAACTGTCCGACGCGCTCGGCCACCGCACCGCCGATCCCCACGTCCACCTCGTCAAAGATCAAGGTCGGCACGGCCGCATCGCGACTGGTCATGACCTGGATGGCCAGGCCGATGCGCGACAACTCCCCGCCGGAAGCCACCTTGGCCAAGGGGCGCAGCGGCTGGTTGGGGTTTGCGGCCACCCGGAACTCAACATCTTCCAGACCGTGTGAGTTGCCCTGCTCGCGTGGCAGCATGGCCACCTCAAAGCTGCCGCCGGCCATGGCCATGCTCTGCATTGCCTCGCTGACCTCGCGCGACAGACGTTCGGCGGCCGGCTTGCGCTGCGCCGACAGTTTTTGCGCTGCCGACTCCCACGCCTTGTGCGCCTCGGATTCGGCAGCCGCGAGGCGCGTCGGGTCTGCGCGCTCTTCAAGCTCGGCCAACTCGCGCCGCCATTGCGACAACAGTTCGGGAAGCTCGTCGGGCTGCACGCGATGCTTGCGTGCAAGGTCGGTAATCGCGGCAATGCGCGCTTCGACTTCCTGCAAGCGGGCCGGATCGAGATCCAGCCGTTCCTGATAGCGCCGCAGCCCGTGGGCGGCTTCATCCACCTGGATCAGCGCGCCGGCCACGAGATCGCGGACTTCCGCCAGTCCGGCATCGAGTTCGGCCATGCTCTCCACGCGGGTGGCAACGTGTCCCAGCATGGCGCTGATGGAGACTTCACCATCCGCGAGCGCCCCCAGCGCCTCAGCCGAGCCCTCGATCAGACCCGCCGCATGCCCCAGCCGACGCTGTTCCGCATCGAGTTCGGACCACTCCTCCGTGCGAAAAGCGAGGGCTTCCAGTTCCTCGATCTGCCACACCAGCAACTCACGCTGGCGCTGCGTTGCGGCGGCATCGCTGTCGGCCGCCTCACGCTGGCGTGCCAGGCGCTGCCACGCGCGATGCAGCTCCGCCACTTCCGCCGCCAGCGTCGCAGCACCGGCGTGGGCGTCCAGCAATGCGCGCTGCGCATCCCCGCGCAGCAAGGCGTGATGGGCATGCTGCCCATGAATGTCCGCCAGCCACTCGCCCGCCTCGCGCAACTGCGTCAGCGTGACCGGCACACCGTTGATCCAGCCGCGCGAACGGCCACCGGCATCGATCACCCGACGCAACAGGATCAGGTCGTCGTCGGCCGGCAGATCGCTGTCAGCCAGCCAGCGCACCAGCGGACTGCCCGCCGGCAGGTCGAATTCGGCAACGATGTCGGCCTTGTCCTGACCTGCGCGCACCGTCGCCCCGTCACCGCGGTCACCCAGTGCCAGCCCCAGCGCATCGAGCAGGATGGACTTGCCGGCGCCTGTCTCGCCGGTGAGCGTGCCGAAACCGCGCTCGAAGTCGAGTTCGAGGCGGTCGACGATCACGAAATCACGGATGGTCAGCCGTCTCAGCATGTCGGCATGCTCGGTGCAGCGCTCCAGTGGAGCTTCTCGCGCAGCATGGCGAAGTAGCTGTAGCTCTCGGGATGCAGCAGCCGGATCGTGCCGGGTGCGCGAGCGATGCTCAGCCGATCGCCGGGGCAGGCGTCGAAGCGCTCATGGCCGTCGAAGAAGATGCCGCCGCCGTAAGGCCCGAGCAGTTCGATGTCGATGCGACAGGTATCGGGCAAGGTCACCGGGCGGGCGGTCAGAGCGTGCGGCGCCAGCGGCACCAGCGCGATGCAATGCACGGTGGGATGCAGGATGGGACCGTTGGCCGAGAGCGAATAGGCCGTCGACCCCGTCGGCGTGGATACGATCATGCCGTCCGAGCGCTGGGTGTAGACGTATTCACCATCCACGCTGACGTTGAACTCCAGCAGCCGGCCCGACTCCCCCTTGTTGAGCACCACGTCGTTGAAGGCCGACATGCGCGTCATCGACTCGCCGTCGCGCGTCACCTCGGCATCGAGCATGAAGCGCTGCTCTTCCTTGTAGCGTCCTTCGAGGATGTCACCCAGATGACGCACCGCCTCGTCACGACTGATGTCGGTCAGAAAGCCGAGCCGGCCGCGATTGACCCCGACCAGCGGCACAGCGCTGTGCCCCAGCGTGCGCGCTGCATGCAGCATGGTGCCGTCGCCGCCGAGCACCACCACCAGATCACAGCCACGGCCGATTGCGGCATAGTCCTTGGCTTCGCAACCCGGACACAGGCGCACGATGGAACCCGCCGTACCCTCCTCGATCCATACGGACAGACCGCGCGCGGTGAGGAACGAAGCAAGCTCGAAGATCGCATCCTCGACGCCGGGGTCTTGATACTTGCCGACGAGCGCGACCGTACGGAAGGCATTTTTCATGCGCGGATTAAACCACAATCGCCGATACCCGGATCAAGCCCCCGAGCGGCCTCGACATTCCTCCTTGCGCTCCTGAATAATGCGCACTGAACCACTCGACCGACGCGACATGACCCAACCCACGCTCGACGCCCGCGCGCAGATCCTGCTCAAGACGCTGATCGAACGCTATATCGAGGAAGGCCAGCCGGTCGGCTCGCGCACGCTGTCGAAGCATTCCGGCCTGGAGCTCTCGCCCGCCACCGTGCGCAACGTCATGAGCGACCTGGAGGAGATGGGTTTCATCACCTCCCCGCACACCTCTGCCGGACGCATGCCGACCTCGCGCGGCTACCGCTTCTTTGTCGACTCGTTGCTCACCGTGCAGCCGATGGAGCGCGCGCGCATCATGGAACTGCGCGGCCAGTTGCTGCCGGACCAGCCGCAGCGGCTGATCAGTTCAGCCTCCCATCTGCTCTCCAGCCTCACGCACTTCGCCGGCGTGGTGGTCAGCCCGCGGCACGAAACCGTGCGCATCCGCCAGATCGAGTTCGTGCGCATCTCCGACGCGCGCATCCTGCTCATCATCGTCACCTCCGCCGGAGACGTGCAGAACCGCATCCTGCACACCAAGCGCAGCTACACGCCGGGCGAACTGACCGAGGCCGGCAATTACCTCACCGCCCACTACGCCGGCCATGCCTTCGAGGAGATGCGCACGCGCCTGCAGGGCGAACTGCAGCAACTGCGCAGCGACATCTCGGAGCTGATGAGCGCCACCGTGGATGCCAGCGGCGAGCTGGCCAGCGCCTCCGACAACTACGTGCTGTCGGGCGAGACCAATCTGCTCGAAGTCGAGGACCTGTCCTCCAACATGTCTCGCATCCGCGAACTGTTCAAGCTGTTCGAGCGCAAGACCGGCCTGATCCAGTTGCTCGAAATGTCCAACCGCGCCGACGGCGTGCAGATATTCATCGGCAACGAATCCGGCATGGAAGAACTCGACGGCTGCAGCGTGATCACCGCCGGCTACGAGGTCGACGGCAAGGTAGTTGGGTCGGTCGGCGTCATCGGCCCCACGCGCATGGCCTACGACCGCGTCATTCCCATCGTCGACATCACCGCCCGCCTGCTCTCCAGCGCACTGTCGCACAGCAACGATTGAACGCATCGGCAGTCTCAATCGCCTCTCACGCACCTCAAGGATTCACGCAATGGCCCGCTACTGGACCGAACCTGCCTACACCCACGGCACGGCCCCCAAGACCGGCGTGCTGATCGCCAACCTCGGCACGCCCGAGGCACCCACGGCGCCGGCGCTGCGCAAGTACCTCAAGCAGTTCCTGTCCGATCCGCGTGTGGTCGAAATCCCGCGCGCCGTGTGGTGGCCGATCCTCAACGGCATCATTCTCAACGTCCGCCCGAAGAAATCCGCCGCGAAATACGCCACCGTATGGACCAGCGAGGGCTCACCGCTGAAGTTCCACACCGAGAAGCAGGCCAGGCTGCTGGCCGGACAACTGCTTCACGACGGCCATGGCCAGGTCGTCGTGGACTGGGCCATGCGCTACGGCGAGCCGTCCATCCCGAATGCGCTCAATCGCATGCGCGCCGCCGGCTGCACGCGCATCGTCGTCCTGCCGCTGTATCCGCAGTACGCCGCCAGCACCACCGCCAGCGCCATGGACGAAGTCGCCCGCTGCCTGCTGCACTGGCGCAATCCGCCCGAAATCCGCCTGGTACGCAACTTCCACGACCACCCCGCCTACATCGCCGCGCTGGCCGCCAGCGTGCGTGAGCACTGGCAGGCCAACGGCGAACCGGACAAGCTGGTAATGAGTTTTCACGGCATTCCGCGCCGTTCGCTCGACCTGGGCGATCCCTACCACTGCGAGTGCCACAAGACCGCGCGCCTGCTCGCCGAGGCGCTGGAGCTGCCACGCGAACGCTGGCAGATCACCTTCCAGTCACGCTTCGGCAAGGCAGAGTGGCTGCAGCCCTATACCGAACCGACGCTGCAGAAGCTCGCGCGCGACGGCCTCCAACGCGCCGACGTGATCTGCCCCGGCTTTGTTTCCGACTGCCTCGAAACGCTGGAGGAGATCGCCATGGAGTGCCGCGAGGCTTTCCTTGAAGCCGGCGGCAAGGAGTTCCACTACATCCCCTGCCTCAACGAACGGCCGGACTGGATCGCCGCACTCTGCGCGGTGGCACAGTCGCATCTCGGCGACTGGCTGGACATCCAGCCGCCCGGCGCACAGGAGCTGGAACTGGCGGCCCTGCGGGCCAAGGATCTGGGCGCCAAACGCTGAGCAGGGCTCAAGAATTCCCGCGCGCGGCCGTTAACGGACCTGTCACGGATCAATCCGCATGCAGGCCGCCATGAAGATCGAAAGCGCGCAGATCGCCATGCAGTCCTCTCATCTCGCCTACGAGCGAGAGCGCGTCTCGGTCAGCATCGAGCGTTGGGGCCCGACACCGCCGCAGGCCGCCAGCCCGGCACCGGCGGCAGTCGACGCGGCCGAAATCAAGAACGAGGACGGCCTCGACGACCCACGCCTGCTCCTGCTGCTGACCATGATCGAGAAGATGCTCGGCCGCAGTATTCACTTGCTGCGCCTGTCGGAACTCGAAGGCGAAGCCGCCAATACCTACAGCCCGCCACCCGTAGCCCAAGCCGCAGCCGCAGCCGACGGTGCCGGCATGTCCATGAGCATGCGCGCGGAGCGTATGGAATATGAACGGGTGGAGTTCGCGGCGTCCGGCGTGGTGCGCACTGCCGACGGTCGCGAGATCCGCTTCGATGTCGCTTTCGAGATGGAGCGCAGCTTCAGCGAACGCGTAGCACTGGACATCGAAAGCGGCACACCACGCCGCCTCAAGGACCCGTTGATGCTCGATTTTGCCGGCAGTGGCGCCATGCTGTCGGACGTCCGCTTCGCCTTTGATCTGGACGCCGACGGCGAACTGGACGAGTTGCCGTTGCCCGTCGGCGGTCGCGGCATGCTGGCCTTCGACCGCAACGGCAACGGCCGCATCGACGACGGCCGCGAGCTGTTCGGGCCGACCAGCGGCAACGGCTTTGCCGAACTCGCAGCACTGGACAGTGACGGTAACGGCTGGATCGACGAGGCTGATCCGGCGTTCAGGCAATTGCGCCTGTGGCAACCCGATGCCGACGGCGAAGGTTCGATGATGACGCTCACGGAAGCCGGCGTCGGCGCCCTGCCCTTGGCACGTCTGGCCACGCCGTTCGCACTGCGCAACAGCGTCAACGAAACGCTTGGGGAGATGCGTCAGAGCGGGGTGTATCTGAACGAGGATGGCAGCGTCGGCACGCTCAGCCAGATCGACCTGAGCGTCTGAGCAAGAGCGCCTCAGTCATCCACGAGTTGCAGATCGGCACTGCCGGTGGCCGTGCGATCCGCACGTGCGGCTTCCTGATCGAGCCGCGCCGCAATCGCCCGCATGCCGTCGGCACAGCGGCGCGCCACCACCGAGGCGATGCGGTTGCGGAAGGCCATCTGCAACTCATCCGAAGACAGCGCCAGTGCCGCCGGCGTGACCTCCAGATAGGTCGAGTCGCGCAGGGTCGTCACGGTATACATCTGCCGGCTCACCGGCGCATCCATCCACGCCAGTTCACCGAAGATTTCGCCATGCAGCAGCGTGTCGACACGCTTGCCGTCGATGGACATCTCGACTTCGCCATCCACCAGCACCCCGAAGCGCTCGTCCTCGTTGCCTTCGCGGAAGATCGCGGTATTGGGCGGCACGATGCGCCAGGACGAGATGCGCAGCGCCTCCCACACCTCGATGTCATCGAACTCCGTAAAGAAGGCGAGACGACGCAGCGCATTAAAACGCCGCGTGTCCATGCCGCGGTGATTCTCGTCGACGATCCTGTAGCGGATGCCGGACAGGTCCTGCGCGAACTCGGCACCGTTGCGGTAGCGCGAGTAGAGATCCTTCTCCAGCGCCTTGAAGACCACCTTGTCCACGGATTCCGGCAGTTCCGGGTTGAGCCCCGACGGCGGCGGCGGCTCGGCGTTGAGGATCTTGTACACCAGCTGCGCGTGATTGGTCGCGCGGAACGGCAGGCGGCCGGTCAACAGGTTGAACAAGACCACACCCAGCGAATACAGATCGGTCTTCTGGTTGAGCGGATAGTTCTTGATCTGCTCCGGGCTCATGTAAGCCGGCGAGCCCACCCCGACGATGAAGGTGGAGTCGCTGTCCGCCTTCTTGTTGATGTTCAGCGCCAGCCCGAAATCGGTGATTTTCACGTTGTCATCGTCATCGACGAGGATGTTGTCGGGCTTGATGTCACGATGCACGATGCCCTGCCGGAAGGCATGATCGAGCGCCATGCAGCACTTGAAGACAATGCTCATGACACGATGCAGCGGCAGCAGATTATCGAAGGCGCAGTAGCGGCTGAGCGGCTTGCCCGGGAAATACTCCATCACCGCATGGGCCTCATCGTCTTCGACGACGACCTCATGAATGCGGATGATGTTCGGATGCTGCAGGCGCCGCGCCACGCTGGCCTCGGCCTTGATCAGCTTGCGCAGGCGGCGGATGCGCCGCGCCTGCCCCTCGCCGTCACCACGGAAACGCACGAGCTTGATCGCCACCCCTTCCGGATGATCTTCGCTGACGCCGCGATACACCGTCGCGGTCGCGCCTTTGCCGACCTGCTCGATGATGTCGAATCGGCCGATGCGGGAAGGTAAATCGCTCATGAAATTCCGGAACTTGCGCTTCTGAAGCGGGATTTGTCGATAGCATACACCGCCCTGCGGGGCGGCCGCCGACCGCGTCCGCTGCAGGATAAATGCAAATTTTCAGGCAGACGGGCTTGAAAGACCACAACGTCGCCCCCAGTTTCCGACAGATCGATGACCAACGGAGTTGCAAGGATGCAGGACCAGAACCACAACGACCCCGAGATCCAGCACGAGCAAGCCGCTTCGGCCGAGACCGACACCGCGGCCACGGCAGACAGCACCCCGAGCCTCGAAGAGACCATCCGCATCGCCGAACAGAAAGCCGCCGAACACCACGACGCCTGGCTGCGCGCCAAGGCTGAAGCCGAGAACATCCGCCGCCGTGCGCAGGAAGACATCGCCAAAGCCTCGAAGTTTGCTGCGGAAAAGTTCGCCTCGGCCATGCTGCCGGTGAAGGACAGCCTGGAAGCCGCCCTGGCCACCGAGAACCAGACGCTGGAAAAACTGCGCGAAGGTGTCGAGCTGACCCTCAAGCAGCTCAACTCCGCCTTCGAAGGGGCCGCCGTCAGCGAGGAAAACCCGCTCGGTACGAAGTTCGACCCGAACAAGCATCAGGCCATCGGCGCCATCGAATCCGACGCCGAGCCCAACACCGTCGTGACCGTACTGCAGAAGGGCTACACGCTGCATGAGCGCGTGCTGCGCCCGGCGCTGGTGCAGGTCGCCAAGGGCAAATGAGCCTGCGCGCATTGTGGGCTTGAAAGCCCGCCACCCCGCCCCATATTGACCATGAGACGGTCGCACGGGGCGACCAATGAATTTGGAATACAAGGAAGACAGACATGGGCAAGATCATCGGCATCGACCTCGGCACTACCAACAGCTGCGTTTCCGTGATGGAAGGCGGCAAGCCGAAGGTCATCGAAAACTCCGAGGGCGCGCGTACCACGCCGTCCGTCGTCGCCTATGCGGAAGACGGCGAGATCCTCACCGGCGCGCCGGCCAAACGTCAGGCCGTCACCAACGCCAAGAACACCCTCTTCGCGGTCAAGCGCCTGATCGGCCGCCGCTTTGAAGAGAAGGAAGTGCAGAAGGACATCGACCTGATGCCCTACTCCATCGTCAAGGCCGACAACGGCGACGCTTGGGTCGAGGTGCGCGGCAAGAAGATCGCCCCGCCGCAGGTCTCGGCCGAAGTGCTGCGCAAGATGAAGAAGACCGCTGAAGACTACCTCGGCGAGGAAGTGACCGAAGCCGTCATCACCGTGCCGGCCTACTTCAACGACAGCCAGCGCCAGGCCACCAAGGACGCCGGCAAGATCGCCGGCCTCGAAGTGAAGCGCATCATCAACGAGCCCACCGCCGCTGCGCTCGCCTTCGGCATGGACAAGAAGCCGGGTGACTCCAAGATCGCCGTGTATGACCTCGGCGGCGGCACCTTCGACATCTCCATCATCGAGATCGCCGACATCGACGGCGAGCACCAGTTCGAAGTGCTGGCCACCAACGGCGACACCTTCCTGGGCGGTGAAGACTTCGACCAGCGCATCATCGACTACATCGTCACCGAGTTCCAGAAGGAGCAAGGCGTCGATCTCAAGAAGGACGTGCTGGCGCTGCAGCGTCTGAAGGAAGCTGCCGAAAAGGCCAAGATCGAGCTTTCCTCCGGCACGCAGACCGAAGTGAACCTGCCCTACATCACGGCCGACGCCTCCGGTCCGAAGCACCTTGCGGTGAAGATCACCCGCGCCAAGTTCGAAGCGCTGGTGGAAGACCTCATCGCCCGCTCCATCGAGCCCTGCCGCATCGCGCTGAAGGATGCCGGCCTGAAGGTCTCCGACATCGACGACGTGATCCTGGTCGGCGGCCAGACCCGCATGCCCAAGGTGATCGACAAGGTGAAGGAGTTCTTCGGCAAGGATCCGCGCCGTGACGTGAACCCGGACGAAGCCGTGGCGGTGGGCGCCTCCATCCAGGGCGGCGTGCTGCAGGGCGAGGTGAAAGACGTGCTGCTGCTCGACGTCACCCCGCTGTCGCTGGGCATCGAGACGCTGGGTGGTGTGATGACCAAGCTCATCCAGAAGAACACCACCATCCCGACCAAGGCCAGCCAGGTGTTCTCGACCGCGGACGACAACCAGAGCGCGGTGACCATCCACGTGCTGCAGGGCGAGCGCGAAATGGCGGGCGGCAACAAGAGCTTGGGCCAGTTCAACCTCACCGACATCCCGCCGGCCCCGCGCGGCATGCCGCAGATCGAGGTCACCTTCGACATCGACGCCAACGGCATCCTGCACGTGTCGGCCAAGGACAAGGCCACCGGCAAGGAAAACAAGATCAAGATCCAGGCCAACTCGGGTCTGTCGGACGAAGAAGTCGAGCGCATGGTGCAGGACGCCGCTGCGCACGCCGAAGAGGACAAGAAGGCCCACGAGCTGGTCGACGCGCGCAACCAGTGCGACGCGCTGATCCACTCCGTGAAGAAGGCCGTTGCCGAGCACGGTGACAAGCTCGACGAAGCCGAAAAGTCGGCCATCGAGAGCGCCATCACTGAAGCCGAGGAAGCGCTCAAGAGCAACGACAAGGAGCAGATCGAAGCCAAGAGCGCGGCACTCGCACAGGCCAGCCAGAAGCTCGGCGAGAAGATGTACGCCGAGCAGCAGGGTCAGGCCGGCGCAGCCGGTGCCGAAGCCGGTGATGCCGGCAAGGCCGCCGACGCCGATGTGGTCGACGCGGAGTTCACCGAGGTCAAGGACGAGAAGTAAGCCCTGCCCGCCCCGGTTGCGCTACACCGCAGCCGGACTCCGCAATGTCCTCCGGCGGATGAAGTGAAGTCGGAGGTGCCACCGGACGGGCGGCACCTCCGACTTTCGATTTTCCACCGGACAGAATTCCCAGCACACAGGCAGCCATGTCAAAACGCGAGTACTACGAAGTGCTTGGCGTCAATCGCGACGCGTCGGCCGATGAAATCAAGAAGGCCTATCGCAAGCTCGCGATGAAGCACCACCCCGACCGCAATCCGGACAGCAAGGATGCGGCCGCCAAGTTCCAGGAACTGAGCGAAGCCTACGAGGCCCTGTCGGACGAGCAGAAGCGCGCCACCTACGACCGCTTCGGCCATGCCGGCATGGGTGGCGCAGCGGGCGGTGGTGGCGGTGCCGGCTTCGAGGGTTTCGGTGACGCCTTCTCCGACATCTTCGGCGACATCTTCGGCGGCGGCCGCGGCGGTGGCCGCTCCAACGTCTATCGCGGTGCCGACCTGCGCTACAACCTCGAGATCAGCCTGGAGGAAGCGGCGCGCGGCACGGACAAGACCATACGCATCCCGACTGCCGAGACTTGCGGCACCTGCAACGGCAGCGGCGCCAAGCCTGGCACCCAGCCCACCACCTGCTCCACCTGCGGCGGCGCGGGTCAGGTGCGCATGCAGCAGGGTTTCTTCTCGATCCAGCAGACCTGCCCGAAGTGCCACGGCACCGGCCGCATGATCGCCAACCCCTGCGGCAGCTGCGGCGGCGCCGGGCGCGTGAAGAGCCACAAGACGCTGGAGGTGAAGATTCCGGCCGGCATCGACGAAGGCATGCGCCTGCGCCACGGTGGCCACGGGGAACCGGGCGTCAATGGTGGCCCACCGGGCGACCTGTACGTGGAAATCCACATCCGCCCGCACGCCGTGTTCGAGCGTGAAGGCGACGACCTGCACTGCGAGATGCCGATCAGCTTCGCCACCGCGGCGCTGGGCGGCGAGATCGAGATTCCCACGCTGGACGGCATGGCCCGCCTCAAGATTCCGGCCGAGACGCAAACCGGCAAGGTCTTCCGCCTGCGCGGCAAGGGTATCCGCAACGTGCGCTCACACGCGCCGGGCGACCTGATGTGCCACGTCGTGATCGAAACGCCGGTGAAGCTCACCGAACGTCAGAAGGAACTGCTGCGCGAGTTCGAAGGTGCAGCCGAGGGCGGCTCGGACGAGCACAACCCGAAGGCCAAGTCCTGGATGGACAAGGTGCGTGATTTCTTCGGCACCTGATCAAACGCTCTCCTCAAACAGAAAGGCCCGCCGGATGGCGGGCCTTTCTGTTTTGGTGCCTCCGGGTTTCAGACCGCCGGATGGCTGACGTTCTCGATGGCACGCTTGACCGCCATCGGATCATCAATGCGCTTGAACACCAGATCGCTGATGCCGCGCCCGGTCACACGCACGTCGCCGAAACCGAACATGCGCCCGAACACGCCCTGGTCGATTTCCACCGTCTCGATGGAGGCAATCTTCATCTCGTCGGTGCGACGGCTGATGATGCCGCGCTTGAGGATCACGCGCTTGTTCGTGACGCCCTGCTCCATGTACTTCAGCCGCAGGTATTCGTAGATCGCCACCAGCAAGGTGATGCCGAGCGTAATCGGAGCAAGCAGGATCCAGCCGACCATCGGCATCCACGAGAACCAGTGCAGCTTGAAACGGGCTTCGACGCGTTCGCCGTCGGACAGTGATTCGTCGATGTAGGACATGCTTCTCCCCTATGCCCGGCGGTTGCCGGTTGCGTTCAGGCGCGGCGCCAGGTGGTGCCGCCAGCGCCGTCTTCGAGCACGATGCCGGCCGCCGTCAGTTCATCGCGGATGCGGTCAGCGGTAG
>JAJLLM010000072.1:0-12253 GCA_033837965.1 Pseudazoarcus pumilus | reverse complement strand
CATCTCGGCGACGTGAAAAGCGTGGGCGACGGCGTTTCGGAAATGCGGATCGACACCGGCCCCGGTTACCGGCTGTACTTCACCCGGCGCGGTGCGTTGATGATCGTGCTGCTGGTCGGCGGCGACAAGTCCAGCCAGGCGCGGGACATTCAGCGCGCCAAGGCGCTGGCGAAGGAGATTGAGGAATGAGCGAACAACTGATTGATTTTGACGCGGCGGACTATCTGGACAGCAACGAAGCCGTCGCCGAGTACCTCACGGCCATCCTCGAACAGGGCGATCCGGAACTGACGCTGAAGGCTCTGGGAGATGTGGCAAAAGCGCGCGGCATGACACAGATTGCCCGTGAAACCGGGCTGGGCCGGGAAAGCCTGTACAAGGCGTTCCGCCCGGGCGCCCAACCGCGCTTCGACACGGTCATCAAGGTCATGAACGCACTTGGCGTCAGGATCGCCGCAACCCCCATGGAACACGATTCCTGAGCGCGATCCCGCACGCAGGCCTCACGAGACCGGAACGGAAACGGGCAGATCGATTGATCTGCCCGTTTCCATTTCACCCGCCGGAGATTTCGCGCCGCGCTTGCACCCGATGCGCTTCGGTCAGCCCCGCATCCACTCCTGATACGCCGAACGTGTCACCTCAGACACCGACTCCAGCACCTTCTGATGCTGCACCTGATGCCGCAGGATCAAGCGGGCATCTGCCACGCCGCGTGATTTGCAGTACCAGTGGCAGCTGTGCTGGAAGAGGTACAGCTCGGCCGCCAGATGAAAGGCGCGGCGCTTGGGGTCGAGCCCGGCCTCGTTGTCCACGCCGTACTGCAGACCCGCTGCGTGGATGCGCAGCAGCGCACGGAAATCACGCGTGGCGAAGGACAGCACATGCTCGACATACGGCACGCAGAAGGGCAGCACGCCCATGGCGGTGGCCTGTGCACTCTCGCGCCGCATGGCATCGGCCAGCGACTGCACCTGTGCGGCGACCGCGCGTTCGGTCTGGGCGAAGGTTTCGAGGACCTGAAGCTGGCGGGATTCGGACTCTTCGCCGATGGCGCGGGTGTAGCCCTGGGTGAGGGTCTCGATGTGCTGTTCGAGCCGCAGCCCGGACAGATGACCCGCCAGCAGGGCGATGTGGGCGCGCTGGTAGCGCACGCGCAGCATGTGCCACGCCACGAAGGCCACCAGCAGGGTGAACACTGTTTCCATCGTCCGCGCTTCCTCGTGATCCGCTCGAAAGCTCATGCACATCACGGCGGCATGAGCGGTGGGCCGACAGCAAAACAAAAGGCCCAAACCGGAGTCTGGGCCTTCTGAATTTGGAGCGGGAAACGAGTCTCGAACTCGCGACCTCAACCTTGGCAAGGTTGCGCTCTACCAACTGAGCTATTCCCGCGTTGTCTCTGGAGGCGCGACTCGGAATCGAACCGGGGTACACGGCTTTGCAGGCCGCTGCATAACCACTCTGCCATCGCGCCAGAAACCGCGATCCGAAGCGCCTCGCCTCGGTGGAAGCCCCCTCTCGGGCACTTCCAAAATCTTTGGAGCGGGAAACGAGTCTCGAACTCGCGACCTCAACCTTGGCAAGGTTGCGCTCTACCAACTGAGCTATTCCCGCTCGGGAAAGGCCGCCATTATAGCCGGGGGCGAAACCCTGTCAAGCAACGTCTGGTCACGCAAACCGGCGCGGACGCGCTACGCTTGTCACCCCGCTCCGCATACCGTATTCCAGTGACCGACCCCGCCCCGCCCGCCAGCGAAACCACCCGCACACCGCGCTCTCTCACCGACCTGTTCGTGACCTTCACGCTGCTCGCGCTGCAGGGCTTCGGCGGGGTGCTGGCGGTGGCGCACCGCACGCTGGTGGAGCGCAAGCAGTGGATGACGCGGCAGGAGTTCGTCGAGCTGCTGTCGGTGTCGCAACTGCTGCCGGGGGCCAACATCGTGAATCTGTCGCTGATGATCGGCGACCGCTACTTCGGCTGGCGCGGCGCACTGGCGGCACTGGCCGGCATGATGACGGTACCGCTGCTGATCGTGCTGTCGCTGGTGGCGGTGTACAACGAGTTCGCACACCTGCCGGCCGTGGCGGGCGCGCTGCGCGGCATGGGCGCGGTGGCCGCCGGGCTGACCATGGGCATGGGCATCAAGCTGGCCGGTGCACTGCGCGGCAATCCGATGGGGCTGCCGCTGTGCGTGGGCCTGGGCGTGGCAACCTTCGTGCTGGTGGCCGTGCTGCGCGCACCGCTGGTGTGGGTGGTGCCGGGGCTGGGGCTGACCGGCTGGTGCGTCGCGCGCTGGGCCATCCTGCGGGCGGAGGCGCGCGCATGAACGAGTTCCTGCTCTCCGAACTGCCGGAGTTCGTGCTGCGCTTCATGATGCTGTCGCTGCTGTCGGTGGGTGGTGCGATGTCCACCGCGCCGGAAATGCACCGCTATCTGGTGGGCCAGAGCGGCTGGCTGGACAACACCGAATTCACCACCTCGATCGCCATTGCGCAGGCCGCGCCGGGGCCGAACCTGTTGTTCGTCGCGGTGCTGGGCTATCAGGTATTCGGCACGGTGGGTGCGGCGGCAGCGCTGATCAGCATGCTGCTGCCCTCGACCATCGTCACGCTCGCCGCCAGCCGCTGGGGCCGCGCGCGGCGCGACACGCTGGGCGTGCGCGCCTTCATCCACGGGCTGGCGCCGATGACCATCAGTCTGCTGGTGGCGGCCGGCAGCATTCTGGCCCTGCCCTTCATCAACCAGCCCGATCAACGCATCGGCGGCCTGCTGCTGATCGGCTTCACGCTGGCCGCGATGCTGAAGACCAGAGTCTCGCCGATCTGGCTGATCGCGGCCGGCGCGGCGTTCGGCGCGCTGGGCGGCGTGTGAAACATTCATACATGGCCACGCATGGCGCGACGGCGGCATAATCGCCGCGTCATCCCATGGAGCCCGTCATGAAACCGATCATCCGCATTGCCCTTCCGCTGGCCGTGCTTGCCCTGCTTACCGCCTGCAGCAAGCTCACTGCCGAGAACTACAACAAGATCAAGCTGGGCCAGACCTTCGAGGAAGTGCAGGGCCTGATCGGCAAGCCGGATCAATGCGACGACGTGATGACGGCGAAGAACTGCACCTGGGGCAAGAAGGGCAGCGCGCAGGCCAACATCAGCTTCGTCGGCAACAAGGTCGTGCTGTTCAGCGGGCAGAACCTGCGCTGAAAGGCCCTGCCGGGGCGGGGTGCTAGAATTGCGCGCACTTGACGCAAGCAGACCCCGCCCATGAACGCCCCGCTGCACACTCCCCCGCCCGGCATCAGCGCCGCCGAATGGCAGGCGCGCATCGATCTGGCCGCGGCCTACCGGCTGGTTGCCCGCCGCGGCTGGGACGACCTGATCTACACCCACGTCTCCGCGCGCCATCCCGAGCTTGAGAACGCCTTCCTGATCAACCGCTTCGGCCTGTGCTTTGCTGAAGTGACGGCTTCCAACCTGCTCGTCATCGACGGCAGCGGCCAGGTGATCGGCGACCAGCAGTACCGCGCCAACCCGGCCGGCTTCGCCATCCACGCCGCCGTGCATGCCGCGCGCGAGGACGCGCACTGTGTGATGCACCTGCACACCGACGCGGGCATTGCGGTGTCGATGCTCGACTGCGGCCTGCTGCCGCTGTCGCAGCACGCCATGCGCTTCTGGAAGAGCATCGGCTATCACGACTACGAAGGCATTGCGCTGACGCCGTCCGAGGCCACGCGACTGGTCGACAACCTCGGCAAGCATCCGGCGCTGATCCTGCGCAACCACGGCACCATGACGGTCGGCCGCACGGTGGCCGAGGCCTATGTGCTGATGGACACGCTGGAGAAGTCCTGCCGCACCCAGCTGGCCGCCATGGCCGCCTCACCCGGCGGGCTCAAGCTGCCGTCGGAAGCGGTGCTGGATCACACGCTGGCGCAGCTCACCGGCGACTGGGAGCCCGAGGGTGAGCTGGAATGGCCGGCCCTGCTGCGCATGCTCGAACGCGAAGAACCCGATTTCCTGAACTGAACCACCCCAAGGAGAAGCACGATGCCGACTTACCGCGTCGAACTGTTCGAAGGCCGCACGCCGGAGAAGAAGAAGGAACTGATGGAAGCCATCACCGAGGCCTCGGTGCGTGTGCTGGGCTGCTCGGCGGATTCCGTCGACGTCATCATCTACGACATCCCCAAGCACGACTGGGGCACGGCCGGCGTGCCGTGGTCGGAAGCCAAGTAAGCTGCTCTGCGATGAAAACGGCCCGCATCTAACGGGCCGTTTTCATTCGGGCGCCTGCGGCGGATCGCCCGCTGCAGGCTTGCCCTGATCTTCGTCTTCCTCTTCGTCATCTTCATCATCGCCATCCGGAATCACCGCATCGGCAACGGCGCTCACCGTCTTCGCGGTGATCTTCACCCCGGTCGCCACCACGGTCACGGCTGCTCCCGTCACCGCCACCAGCGCGGAACACCCGCTCAGCACCCACAGGAACCCGGCCAGCAACACGGCACGCAGCACAGCGCACTCCCGCAAGATCACCACCGGATGGTAGCGCCGATCCGGCAAGGCTGCGCCAGACTTGCCTTCTGAGGACGCACCTCCCGGTTGCTCCGATTAAAATCCC
Organism: Pseudazoarcus pumilus; assembly: GCA_033837965.1. Lineage (GTDB taxonomy): Bacteria > Pseudomonadota > Gammaproteobacteria > Burkholderiales > Rhodocyclaceae > Pseudazoarcus > Pseudazoarcus pumilus_A. The sequence continues at coordinate 7,626 of JAJLLM010000072.1, read as the reverse complement.
GACTCGTCACGCCCTTTACCCATGATGAGCCCGCAGCCCGACACACCCGCCTGCCACACCGACCGCACGCTGTTCGAGCCGATCGGGTCGCTGCTACGCCGCTTCGACGCCCTGCCCGAAGCCCCGGCACTCAACGCCCTGCTGCAGGAAGTCGCTCCCGGCACGGTCACGGCCTCCGGCAAACCGGTGTGCTTCGACACCGGCACCCCGCCGCTGGAGGGCTACGAGGCACACATCCACGACACCGGCGCCGTGCCCACACGCAGCGCGGACTGGCATGACTTCTTCAACGCACTGTCGTGGTGCGTGTGGCCGCGCAGCAAGGCCGCACTGAATGCCGCCCACGTGCGCGAAATCGCCGCCCGGAGCGCCGCCGGACTGGCCGGCCGCGGTCCGTTGCGCGACGCGCTCACCCAGTTCGACGAATGCGGCCTGCTGGTGGTCTCCTGCGACCCCGACATTCCCGCCCTGCTGGCCGCGCACGAGTGGCTGGAGGTGTTCTGGCAACGCCGCACGCAACTGGCCACCAACACCGCCTTCCTGATGTTCGGGCATGGCAGTTGGGAGCAATTGCGCACCCCCTTTGTCGGACTGTGTGCCAGGACGCTGCATCGCGTGGTCGCGCCAGCGTGGTTCGATCTGCCGCCGCAGGCGCGGCAGACAGAGGCCGACGCCTGGCTCGCCGGGCGGATTGCCGCGGGCGAGGTGCTGCGGCATCCGCGCAGCCTGCGCCCCCTGCCGCTGCTCGGCATTCCCGGAGTGACTCCGGACAGCGAGACGCCGCACTACTATCGCGACACGCGGCAGTTTCGCCCGGCGTGTCGCGTGGCAGAGCTGGATGCATGACTGCGCTGCCGCACAAACGGGCAACGTGACTTTTTACCGCACATTCAACACACAAGAGGCTTATCCACAGCTGCGCCCACAAGCTTGTCCCCCGCACCTGTGCAGAAGTCCGGCCGTCAGCCGGCCGCCTGGAGAACCCCGCAATGAACGAACTGCAAGACCTGCTTGACCGCTTCGCGGCACTGATGGCCGCCAACTTCCTGCTGGTTGCCGGCGTATTCGTCGCCTGGATCGTGCTGATGGCCGTGGCCGTGCGGCGCGGCGGCGCCCGCTGGCGCCCCACCCGCCCGCTGGCCGTGTTCGCCGCCATCGTGTCGAGCGTGTCAGCGCTGTTCATGCTGCCCGGCCTCACCGGCATGCGTTTCGGCGCGGTAGCCAACTGGGGTGACTGGCTGGAACTGCTGGCCATCTCGCTGGGCTCGGGCCTGCTCACCTTCGCCTTCGCCTGGCCGGCGGTGGCGACCGCGCTGCGCCAACGCAGCTGACCATCACTTTCTATTCGTTGGCCCGCCAAGTTGCGTTCCGGAGACACAATCCGGCCCAATCTGACATATCAACGAACACAGGAATACACTTGATCAGGCCTCTCCACGAACGGCCATTCGAAGGAGCCAATCAATGTCCGGATTCCTGCGTCTGACCTATTTGAGCAAGGCCTGCGCGCCAATGTCGCAAAGTGAGCTGAAGGAGTTGCTCGACGCATGCGACGCAAACAATGCCGTGCTCGGCATCACGGGCGTACTGTGTGCCGGACGTGGTTATTTCCTGCAGGCGCTGGAGGGCATGGAAGACAGCGTGATCGAGGTCTATTCCCGCATCCTCAAGGATGCGCGTCACCGAGACTGCAGCCTTCTGGACATCGGGCTGATTGAAAGCCCTCTATTCCATGACTGGAAGATGGGCTTTGTCGATGGCACTCAACTGCCGGTAAATCTATTCACAGACATATTGGCGCTGCGCAGCACCAACAACCGCCGTGAGCAGACCAAGCAGCTGCTGCAGACCTTTCTGAACCGATTGCGCGGCAGCTGACATCGGAAGAGCCCTCAGCCGCGCACCACGAACAGCAGCGCAGACAAGGTCACCACCGAAAACAGCGTGGAGATGAATACCGTCGAAGCGGTGCTGGCCAGGCACACCTGATAGCGCTGCGCGAACAGATACGGCGTGACGCCGGCCGGCAAGGCCGCCAGCGTCACTGCCACCACCACCCACAGCTCGGGCACGTGGAACACCTGGGTGGCGAGCAGCCACACCAGCAGCGGATGCACCAGTGTCTTGAGCGCCACCACGGCCAGCGGCTCACGCAGATTCCCGGACAGCTTGTAGCGCGTGAGCGATGCGCCCAGCGCAAACAGTGCGCACGGCGCGGCAGCCGCGCCGATGCCCCTGGCGATGGAATCCACCGGCCCCGGCAGCGGAAAACCTGCCATCGCGAACACCAGACCGGCGGTCAGCCCCCAGATGATGGGCGTCGCCACCACCCCCTTGAACAGCGTCCACAACAGCGTGCCGACGCTCTGTCCTTCGCCGCGCGCAGCCTCGATCAGGATGGTGGTCGGCGGCAGCAACACCAGACTGTGGCAGGCGATCAGCGCGAACAGCGGCAGTGCCGCGTCCGGGCCGTAGGCCGTGATGACCAGCGGAATGCCCAGCATGGCGGTGTTGGAGAAACTCGCTCCGAGCCCCATCACGCCCTGCTCGTCAAGGCGGCGTGCAAAGAACTGCCGCCCCACCAGCATGGCCGCACCGAAGGCCAGCGCGGTGCCGCCGAAGTAGGACAGCAGGTAGCCCCACGGCATGCTGTCCGGCAGATCGGTCTGCGCGATCGAGCGGAACAGCATCAGCGGCATCGCGAAGTTGAACACGAACACCGAAAGACCGCGGTTGGCCGCCTCGTCGAACACCCCGAAACGCGCCGCGGCATAGCCGATGCCGAGCGTGCCGAAGATGGGGAGGATGATGCCGACGATGATGTCCACGCGCCCTCCTACGCAGCCATCGCATCGAGCCGCGGCACCGCCGCCAGCAGCTTGCGCGTGTACTCGTGCTGCGGGTCGGCCAGCACCTCGGCCGTGCGGCCGGTCTCGACCAGCTTGCCGGCGTGCATCACCGCCATGCGGTCGGACAGGTACTCCACCACGCCCATGTTGTGAGTGATGAACAGCATGCCCAGCCCTTCCTCGTCCACCAGCCGGCGCAGCAGCTTGAGGATGCCGGCCTGCACCGAGACGTCGAGCGCGGAGGTGATCTCGTCGCACAGGATGAAGCGCGGCTCCAGCACCAGCGCACGCGCAATCGCCAGGCGCTGGCGCTGGCCGCCGGAGAACTCGTGCGGGTAGCGCCACAGGCTGTCGGGCGGCATCTCGACCCGCTCCAACAGCGCGGCGGCGCGGGCGCGGCGTTCGTCGTCGTGCGCGCCGATGCCGTGCACGCGCATGGGCTCGATCAGCGTGGTGGCAATCGGCAGGCGCGGGTTGAGGCTGGAACCGGGGTCCTGGAACACCACCTGCATGCGCCGGCGCAAGGGGCGCATGTCGTTGCTTGAGAGGTGGGTGATGTCCTGCCCTTGCAGCGCGATGGTGCCGGCGGTGGGCTCGATCAGGCGCAGCAGCGCGCGGCCCAGCGTGGTCTTGCCGCAGCCGGATTCACCGACCAGCGCGAGCACCTCGCCCGGATGCACGTCCAGACTCACGCCATCGACGGCGCGGAAGTGGTCCACCACACGCCGCAACAGGCCCCGGCGTACCGGGAAATGCACGGCCAGATCGCGCACCTCGACCAGCGGCTGCGGCCGTGCCTCGCCGCGCGCAAGGCGGGCGAGACGCTCGGGCAGCGCGGCGATCAGGCTTTGCGTGTACTCGTGCTGCGGGCGGCGCAGCACCTCCGCCACCGGGCCGCATTCGACCAGCTTGCCGCGGCGCATCACGCCCACGGTATCGGCGATCTTCGCCACCACGCCGAAATCGTGCGTGATGAACAGCATGCCCATGCCGCGGCGCTGCTGCAGTTCGCGCATCAGGCGCAGGATCTCGGCCTGCACGGTGACGTCGAGCGCGGTGGTGGGCTCGTCGGCAATCAGCCGCGCGGGCGCGCAGATCAGCGCCAAGGCCATCATCACGCGCTGACGCTGGCCGCCGGACAGGCGATGCGGGTACTCGCGCATGCGGCTGGCGGCGTCGGGAATGCGCACCTCCTCCAGCACAGCGCGGATGCGCTCGCTGCGGGCCTCGGCCTCCAGTTCCGGACGGTGCAGTTGCAGCACCTCGTCGAGTTGCTCGGCGATGGTCATCACCGGGTTGAGCGAGGTCATCGGCTCCTGGAAGATCATGCCGATGCGCCCGCCGCGCACTCCGCTCAGCACGGCGTCGTCGGCGCCCAGCAGTGGCATGCCTGCTTGCGCTGCGTCGTACAGGCGCACCTCACCCGCCGGGTGACGATGCCGCGCGTACGGCAACAGGCCCATCACCGACAGTGCGGTGACCGACTTGCCGCTGCCCGACTCGCCCACCAGGCAGAAGGTCTCGCCGCGGTGGATGTCCAGGCTCACGCCATCGACGGCGCGCATCCAGTGCTCGCCGTCGGACAGCTCGGTGACCAGATCGCGGATTTCCAGCAGCTGGCTCATGCGCGCTTGCCCCGGCGTTGCGTGTGCGGGTCCACTGCGTCGCGCAGGGCCTCGCCGACGAGGTTGTAGGCGAACACGGTGAGGAAGATCGCGCCGCCCGGGAACACCGCCAGCCACCAGTTGAAGGTGGACGACTGCACGGCCTGGTTGAGCAGTTGCCCCCACGACGGGTCATCCACCAGCCCCAGCCCGAGGAAGGACAGCGTGGTCTCCGCAAGGATGGCCGAGGCCACGCCGAAGCTCGCCGCCACCAGCAGCGGCGCCACGCCGTTGGGCAGCATGTGGCGGAACAGGATGGACTGCAGCGGCAGACCGCTGGCAATCGCCGCCTGCACGAAATCCTGCTCGCGCAGGCGCAGGAACTCGGCCCGCACATAGCGCGCGTAGCCCGACCACGAGGTGATGCCGATGATGATCATCATCATCCAGATCGAGCGCCCGAAAAAGGCCACGAAGGTCAGCAGCAGGAACAGCGTCGGGATGGCCTCGAAGATCTCCACCAGACGCATGCCGATGATGTCGACGACGCCGGCGAAATAGCCCATCAGCCCGCCGATGATGGTGCCGATGACCAGCGCGATGCCGGTGGCGATGAAGCCGATGCCGAGCGCGATGCGCGTGGCCTCGATCATGCGCGCGGCGACGTCGGCGCCGCTGTCCTCGGTGCCGAACCAGTGGGTGCGGCCGTCGCGCCCGGCCAGCGGTGCCTCGATGCCGGTATCACCGTAGTCGCGCAGATAGTCCTTGGCGGAATACGGAATCGGCGCGCGCACGATGCTGTCCACCCGCCCCGCCGCTTCCAGTTCGCGGTACTGCTCGTAGATCACGAGCGAGGGCGGCGAGACCGTCATCCACGCCAGCCCCCCCACCACCGCCACCGCTGCGAACCAGCCGGCAAAGCGCAGGAACACCGGCCCGCGCAGGCGCCACGCGACTACCGCCAGCACCAGTCCGGCGAGCCAGGTGTAGTCGGCCGCCTGCAGATGCGCGAAAGCAGGAAAACGCGTTTCGCCATCCACCACCAGCAGCAGCGGATGACTGTTGGCCAGGAACGGCGCAAAGGCCGCCACCAGCACCAGCACCGCGATCCAGGCCAGCCCCAGACGGGCCGTGGTGCGCAGCAGGAGCGCGCCCAGCACCTGGGCGGACCACGGCCGCGAAGGCTTCAGGTTGACCGTCTGCTCAGTCATAACTCACCCGCGGATCGGCAATGGCATAGGCGATGTCGGCCAGCAGATAGCCCGCCAGCGTCAGCAGGCCCGAGATCAGCGTCACCGACAGCACCAGTTCGCGGTCGCGCGTCTGCACCGCCTCGATGGCGAGCTTGCCCATGCCGTCGATGGAGAACAGGCTCTCGATGATGACCGAGCCGGCCAGCAGACTGGGCAGCAGCGTGGCCGACACCGTGATCAGCGGCAGCAGCGAGTTGCGGAAGACGTGGCGCCACAGCACGGTCTCCTCATCCACGCCCTTGGCGCGCGCGGTGCGGGCGTAGTCGGCAGCGAGATTCTCGAGCAGGGAGGCGCGGGTGAGCTTGGCGAGGAAGGCAAGCCCACCATAGGACAGCGCGATCACCGGCAACACCAGATGCCAGGCACGGTCGAACAAATAGCCCGCCTGCAGCACCTGCACGCCGGCCGCGCGCGCCACCACTACGCCCAGCACCAGCCCGAGACCGCCGGCGATGGCGATGCGCAGCGCCGTGCCCGGAATGCCGGCCAGGGCTCCAAGCAAGGCAGCGCCGGCAAGGCCCAGCACCACGTGCAGCAGAACCGGCACCCAGCCCGCCAGATCGGCCGCCATGGCGTAACCCAATGCAGCGCCGAGCAAGGCCCCGCCGATGTGGCGCAGACGTGCCGGCGCTCTGGCCACCGCCCACACCAGCAGCGCGGTCGCCAGCGCCACGATGCACAGCATCAGCAGCACGTCGGACACACTCGCCAGCCACGGCAGGAAGGTCTGGTCCACCGCCTCGCGCCGCACCAGCCCGCCGGTCGGGAACCAGCGCCAGTACTGCTCGGAGGCCAGGAAACCGATGGCCAGCACGCCGGCCAGCATGGTCGGCACCGACCACAGGCCGAGCAGCACGATGTTGGAAGCCACGTCGAAACGCCCGCCGCGCGTGCGCGCGGCCTGTACGCCGATGGCGATCGACACCGCATAGATCAGCGGGATGGACAGCAGGTTGAGCAATAGCGTGATCGGCAATCGCTCGGCCAGCAGATCGGTGACCGGTCGGCCATAGCGGAAGCTGAGGCCGAGGTCCGGCCCCTTGGTGAAGGAGAAATCGCCCAGCGTGCCGTCGGCTTCGCGCTCGAAGCCGATCGGCGAGATGTTGTTGAGCCAGCGCAGATACTGCACCGGCGCGGGCTGATCGAGGCCGTAGAGCTTGTTGTAGTAGTCCTCCAGCGCCTTACGCGCCTCGGGCTCGATGTTGTTGCCGTCGACCAGCGACTGCGCCGTGAGCCCGCCGGGCGCGGACGCCATCACCACGAACACCACCAGCGTGATGCCGAGCAGGGTCGGCACCATCAACAGCGCGCGGCGCAGCAGGTAGTTCAGCATGCCCGGCTCACCTGCGCCGCTGCTGATCGGCCGGCACCCAGATCTCGACCGGCACCGACATCAGGTTCAGGCCCAGCGCGGTGTTCTCCAGCCCGGCAATACGCTCGTCGATGAAGGCCAGGGTCTGGCGCCGGAACAGGAAGGTGTAGGGCTGGTCCGCCACCAAGTGTGCCTCGGCCTGACGCCACAGCGCCATGCGGCGCTCTTCGTCGACTTCGGCACGGGCGGCCTCGATGAGGCGGTCGAGTTCGGCGTTGCGGTAGGTGGTGAAGTTGTCGCCACCCTCGACGATCTGGCTGGAGTGGAAGATCTGGAAGATGTCGGTCTCGACGCCCGAGGTCCAGCCCAGCGTGATGGCATCGAAATCCTTGCGGTTGATGTTGTCGAGCATCACCGACCACTCGGTCGGGCGCGGCTTCATGGCAATGCCGGCGCGGGCGTAGAGATCGCGCAGGAAGAGCACCATGCGGCGCGTGTCCTCGCTGTCCTGGAAGAAGGTCAGCTCGAACTCGAAGGGCTGGCCATCTTCGCTCTCCAGCACCCCGTCGCCGTTGCGGTCGGCGAAGCCGGCCTCGGCCAGCAGCGCC
>JAJLLM010000071.1:0-26540 GCA_033837965.1 Pseudazoarcus pumilus | reverse complement strand
GCCAGCGTGCCCGACCACGGCACACCGATGCGCCGATGGCCGAATCGGCCCAGGTCCTGAATGCAGGCGGCCGTACCGGGTGCCGTGACGACCAGCGCCGCGTTCATGTCGCCGCCCCCACAAACGCCTCCGGCGCAAGCTCGCCCGTCGCCAGTGCTTGCGCGATGCGCGCGTACTCGGCGGCATCGACTACCTCGAAGCACACCTTGTCGCCCGCCGCCAACAGGGCCGGCGACGCGCGTCCCGCATCGAACAGCGGCACCGGACAATGCCCCAGCAGATGCCAGCCACCCGGGCTCTGCCACGGATAGACCGCCGTCAGCCCGTTGGCAATTGCCACGCTTCCCGCCGGCACCGCCACGCGCGGCTCGGCCCGCCGCGGCAGGCGTAGCGCCTCGGCCACGTCGCCCATGAAGGGGAAGCCGGGCAGGAAGCCCAGCATGTACACCACGTACTCACGGCCCGCGTGCAGTTGCACCAGCGCGTCGGCGCTGATGCCGCAGCGCTGCGCCACCTCATCCAGATCGGGCGAGAACGCGCCGCCGTAACACGCCGGCAGCCGCCAGCGGCGGGCCGGGGCAGTGTCGGCGGAAATGTCTTGCGCGAGCAGCGCTTCCAGTGCCGGCAGCAACTCGGCACGCGAGGTCACCAGCGGGTCGAATACGATGCTCAGCGAGCGGAAGGTCGGCACCGTCTCCACCACCCCCGGCAGCGCCGCCCGCGCGCAGGCCTCATCCAGCGCCGCGACCCGCGCCAGCAGCGCCGGATCGATGGCGTTACCGAATTCAACCGTGATCGCGCGGTCGCCGAGGTCGAGGAAGCGCGGGGCGCTGCGGGTGGCAGGCTGAGAAGGGGCTTGCGGGCTCATCGAGCCATGCTAGCAGGCGGACAGTCGGCTGACGGAACTGTGCTGCGCCTATCCCCGGTTCTGCGCTACCCCTGAAGGAACGCTCAGTACAGCCACCCCATCGGCATCCTCAGCCCCAGCACTCCGTCCATCAGCACCTGGAATGATCCGACCACCAGTAAGCCGGTGAATGCGTAGATGGCCGCGGTGCGGGCATCCAGCCGGTCGAAGGTGGCGATGGCGATGATGGCGAGGAAGGCTGTGAGGCCGGTGGTGAAAAAGCCGACGACGGGCATCAGCATGGCCCAGGCGGCGATCACCGCGACGAGTGCCACGCGGCGAGGCATCGAGCCGCCGGCTTCCGGCGTGGCGCTGGCCGGGCGTGCGGGGCGCCGGACTTGCGTGCCGATCAGCAGCAGGGACAGCAGGCCGAGCATGGTCGAGATTGCGCCGGGGAAAACCGCTCCCATCGGGGTCATGTCGGCGGTTTCGCCGTAGGCGGCCCAGGCGAGCGCGGCGAAGGCGATGCCCCAGGCGATGGCGGGGGTGTCGCGGTACTGCGCGGGGGCCTGGGCGGCGGGCTCGACGACAAGGTCGGTGCGCTCGGTGGCCTTGGGGCCGCGGCGCCACAGTTTGCGCAGCAGCGGCCACACCAGCGTGAGCACGGCGAACACGACGATGGCGAGGCTGATCGGGCGGCCGAAGAACATGGCCGCCGTGGAGCCGGTGGCGTTGCCGATCATCCAGGCCTGCACGAAGCCCTGTTCGGCGATCTGGCCCAGCACCAGCCCGAGCACGATGGGCGAGGGCGAGAAGCCGTAGCGCTGCAGCACCCAGGCGACGACGCCCAGCAGCACCATCATCTTGGTGTCTTCGGGGTTGCTGTGGATGGCGAAGCTGCCGACCACGGTGAGGAAGGCCACCGTCGGCACCAGCAGGGATTTGGGGATGCGCACGATGCTGCGGTAGGCGTAGCGGCCCAGCAGCAGGCCGATGGGCAGCATCAGCACGGTGGCGATGAGCAGGCCGTACATGAAGGTGTACACGATGCCGCCCTGCTCGTTGAACAGGCTGGGGCCGATCTTGAGACCCTGCACCAGCAGCGCGCCGAGGATGATGGCGTCCGGCGGCGTGCCGGGAATGCCCAGCACTAGCGTGGGGATGAAGCCGCCGCCTACGGTGGCGTTGTTGGACGATTCGGTGGCGATCACGCCGGCCGGCTCGCCGGTGCCGAAGCGCTCGGGGTTGCGCGAGCTGCGCCGCGCCTCGGAATAGGCGATCAGCCCGGCGATGGAGCCGCCCGCGCCCGGCAGCATGCCGATGACGGTGCCGATGCTGCTGCTGCGCAGCAGGTTGAGCTTGCCACCGAGCAGGATGCGCATGGATTCGCGCAGGCGGAAGCCGCCCTTGTCGTCGAGCACGGTGAGGTGGCCGGCGCGCGTGGCGACCAGATCGATGACCACCGGAATGCAGTACAGGCCGATGATGGCCGAGGTGATGTCGATGCCGCCGAGCAGGAATTGGGTGTCGAGCGTGTAGCGCACGTCGCCGCCCACCACGGCCACGCCCACGGCCGACATGAGCAGGCCGATACAGCCGCCGATCAGGCCCTTCACGGTGTTGCCGGCCGACAGCGCCGAGATCAGCGTGAGGCCCAGCACGGCGAGCCAGAAGTATTCCGGCGGGCCGAACATCAGCGCCACGCCGGACAGCGGCGGCGCGAGCAGCAGCAGCGTGAGCGCGCCGACCAGCCCGCCGATGACCGACGCGATGGTGGCCAGCGTGACGGCCAGGCCGCCGTCGCCGCGCTTGGCCATCGGGTAGCCGTCAAAGGTGGTGGAGATCGAACTCGGCGTGCCCGGCGTGTTCACCAGGATGGCCGCGAAGGCGCCGCCGTAGATGGCGCCGGTGTAGATCGCGCCCAGCGCGATCAGGCCCGAGGCCGGCGACATGGCAAACGTGAAGGGCACGAGGATGGCCACCGCCATGGTGGCCGACAGCCCCGGCAGCGCGCCGATGATGGTGCCGAGCGTGACGCCGGCCACCGCCAGCACGAGGTTGAACGGCGACAGCGCGTCGACGAGGTAGCTGAGCATTTCCATGCCGGAATCCCCCTGGGATGCGTGATGCCGGGGCGGGTCGCGCCCGCCCCGGAGTGGTGAGGCGGAGGGGGCTTACTGCTTCTTGATGCCGAGCTTCTCGGCCAGCGCCGCGTATTCCTTCTTCTTCTCGGCCATGAACTTGGGCATGTCCTGGTAGCCGACGTCGGTCAGCACGAAGCCGCCGTCTTCCATCTTCTTCTTGAAGGCCGGGTTGGCGTTGATCTTGCTGATGATGTCCGACAGTTGCTGGCGCACGGCCTCGGGCGTGCTCTTGGGCACGGCCACGCCGCGGAAGGCGCCGCCGACGATGTCGTAGCCCAGTTCGCGGAAGGTCGGCACGTCGGGGAAGGCTGGCATGCGCGCCTCGGACGCGACCGCCAGCATGCGCATCTTGCCGGCGTGGGCGATGCCCGACGGCGCGTAGTTGAAGCCCGCCACGGTCTGCTTGCCGAGCACCGCGGTGACCGCCGGGCCGGTGCCGCTGAACGGGATGTAGGTGGTCTTGATGCCGGCCAGTTCGTCGAAGCGCACCTGCGCGAGGTTGTTCGACGAGTTCGAGCCCGAGCCGCTGAAGGTCAGCATGCCGGGGTTCTTCTTCGCGTAGTCCACGAGGTCCTTGAGCGTCTTGAAGTCGCTGTCGGCGTGCACGAAGATCGCGTCCGGCGTGTAGTGGAAGTAATGCACCGGCGTCAGTTCGTCGGTCTGGTAGCCCACGTCCTTCTGCATCGGCTGCAGCACGGTGTGCGGCAGGTTGATGCCCATCACCGTGTAGCCGTCACCCGGCAGCGAGTTGAGCTTGGACCACGCCTGCGCACCGCCGGCGCCGGCCATGTACTGGATGACGACTTCGACGCCCGAGACGTCCTTGAACACCGACTGCTGGAAGCGGGCCGACACGTCGGATTCGCCGCCGGCGTTGAACGGGATGATGTAGTCGATCGACTTCTCCGGGTAACCCGCGGCCGATGCAGTGCCGAAGGCGAAGGTGGCTGCGGCGGCAACGCCGAGCGCGAGGCCGATGATGGACTTGCTGCGCTTACTGTTCTTCATGGGTGTCTCCTCCTGGTCTTCTTGTGTGTCGCGCGCGGGCCGGCGGTGTGCCGGCGCCACGTGCTCGGTGGGGCCGCGCGCGGGCGCGGCCCGGAACGGGTCAGGCGCTCTTGCGGCGCATTGCCAACAGCAGTTCGCACACGCGCTCGGTCACCTGCGCGGTGGTCGCGCTGCCGCCGAGGTCGCCGGTGTGTATGCGCGTATCGGCCGTGACGGCCTCGATGGCGCGCATCAGTTGTGCGGCGGCGTCGTGCTCGCCGAGGTGTTCGAGCAGCATCACCACCGACCAGAATGTGCCGACCGGGTTGGCCAGCCCTTTGCCCATGATGTCGAAGGCCGAACCGTGGATCGGCTCGAACATGGACGGGTAGCGGTGCTCGGGGTCGATGTTGCCGGTGGGCGCGATGCCCAGGCTGCCGGCCAGCGCCGCCGCCAGATCGCTGAGGATGTCGGCGTGCAGGTTGGTTGCGACGATGGTGTCGAGCGAGGCCGGGCGATTGACCATGCGCGCGGTCATCGCGTCGACCAGTTCCTTGTCCCAGCTCACGTCGGGGAATTCGCGGGCGATCTCGCGGGCAATCTCGTCCCACATCACCATGGCGTGGCGCTGCGCGTTGCTCTTGGTGACCACCGTGAGCTTGCGGCGCGGCCGTGACTGCGCCAGCCGGAACGCGAAGCGCAGCACGCGCTCCACGCCGACCCGCGTCATCAGCGTGACGTCGGTGGCGGCCTCGATGGGGTGGCCCTGATGCACGCGCCCGCCCACGCCGGCGTATTCGCCCTCGGAGTTCTCACGCACGATCACCCAGTCGAGGTCTTCGGGCTTGCAGCGCTTCAGTGGTGCGTCGATGCCGGGGAGGATGCGCGTCGGGCGCACGTTGGCGTACTGGTCGAAGCCCTGGCAGATCTTCAGCCGCAGGCCCCACAGCGTGATGTGGTCGGGAATGTCGGGGTCGCCGGCCGAGCCGAACAGGATCGCGTCCTTGTCGCGCAGCGCGTCCAGCCCGTCGGCCGGCATCATCACGCCGTGGCGGCGGTAGTGGTCGCCGCCCCAGTCGAAATTCTCGAACTCGAAGCGGAAGCGGTGGCCCGCCGCCGCGAGTGCTTCCATCACCTGCTGTCCGGCCGGCACGACCTCCTTGCCGATACCGTCCCCCGGAATCGTCGCGATGCGATAGACCTTCATGGTTCCCACTCTCCTGGCATGTTCGGTGGGCACACTTTAGGAATTGGACGGGGTTGAGAATCGCCGCTAGAGTGAATCCATCCTTAACCTGGATGAACAAATCGCGCATGAGCCACGACATCCTGCCGAACGATCTGGGCTTCTTCTCGGTGCTGGCTTCGGCCGGCAGCCTCAGCGCCGCGGCGCGCGAACTGGGCATCACTACGCCGGCGGTGAGCAAGCATCTGGCGCAGATGGAGGCGCGGCTGGGCGTGGCGCTGGTGGTGCGCACCACGCGCCGCATGAGCCTCACGCCGGAGGGGCAGCTCTATCTGGAGCACGCCCGGCGCATCCTCGCCGAGATCGACGAGATGGCGCAGGAACTGGGCGGCGCGCGCGGCGAGCCCATCGGCCTGCTGCGCGTCAATGCCACGCTGGGCTTCGGGCGCAGCCATGTCGCGCCGCTGATCTCGAAGTTCGCGCGCAAGTACCCGCGGGTGGAGGTGCAGCTGCAGTTGTCGGTGAACCCGCCACCGCTCACCGATGATCTGTTCGACGTGTGCCTGCGCTTCGGCGAGCCGCCGGATGCACGCGTGATCGCGCGCCGCATCGCCGCCAACCGGCGCCTGCTGTGTGCTTCGCCGGCCTATCTCGCCCGCTACGGCACGCCGCGCACGCCGGCCGATCTGGCGCGCCACAACTGCATCGGCATCCGTCAGGGCGACGAGGCCTACGGGCTGCTGCGGCTGACCGGCAAGAGCGGGCGCAAGAGCGTGACCGAGTCGATCAAGACGCGCGGCAACCTCGCCACCAACGACGGCGAGATCGCCGTGAACTGGGCGCTCGACGGCCACGGCATCGTGATGCGCTCGGAGTGGGACATCGAGCGTTACCTGCAGAGCGGGCGCCTGGTGCAGGTGCTGCCGCAGTACCACACGCCGGATGCCGACATCTACGCCGTGTATCCGCAGCACCATCAATCGGCCGCCCGCGTGCGCGCCTTCGTGGATTTCCTCGTGCTGTGCTTCGCGCAGCGCGCCTAGCGCCGGGTTCGAGCCACCGTTGAGTAGCGGTTAACAATGGCTTGAGTTCGGGCGCGTCGCGACCGGCTCCCCCTTGCCTACAGTGCGCCCTGTCGCGCGCCGCATCGCGGCCGACCGGCGCACGTCACCGGCTGCCTGCGGCGCGCTTTGCACACCGCAATTGAGGAGCCCCCCATGCAGGAAATCGCCGACCGTGACGAAGCCGTCCGCCGTCTGACCGACGTGATGTGGAAGTTCACCGCCTACATCGGCAAGCGGTTGCCGTCGGACGTCACCGCCAAGCTCGCCGACCTCCGTTCCAAGGAGACCCACCCGCTGGCGGTCGCCGTGTATCAGTCCATGGCCGACAACCAGGAGGCGGCCGACCGGCTCGACCGCCCGAGCTGTCAGGACACCGGCGTGATCCAGTACTTCATCAACGCCGGCGCGCGCTTCCCGCTGCTGGGTGAGCTCGAATCCATTCTCGAGAACGCCACGCTGGAGGCCACCCGTCAGGGCCCGCTGCGCCACAACGCGGTGGAGACCTTCGACGAGAAGAACACCGGCACCAACACCGGCTCGAAGATTCCCTGGCTGGACTGGGAGATCGACCCCAAGGGCGATTCGGCCACCATCGACGTGTACATGGCCGGCGGCGGCTGCACGCTGCCGGGCGCGGCCAAGGTGCTGATGCCGGGCGAGGGCTACGAGGGCGTGGCCGAGTTCGTGTTCGACGTGATCACCTCGCGCGGCGTCAATGCCTGCCCGCCGATGCTGGTCGGCGTGGGCGTGTCGACCTCGGCCGAGACGGCCGCCCGCCTGTCGAAGAAAGCCATCCTGCGCCCGGTCGATTCGCGCCACCCCAACGCCAACGCGGCGCGCATGGAAGAGCTGCTCGAAGAGGGTCTCAACGAGGTCGGCCTGGGCCCGCAGGGCCTCACCGGCAACGCCAGCGTGATGGGCGTGAACATCGAATCCTCCGCCCGCCACCCCTCGACCATCGGCGTGGCGGTGTCGACCGGCTGCTGGGCGCACCGGCGCGGGCGCATCCGCATCAACGCCGACCTGTCCTACGAAATCCTCTCGCATCAAGGAGTCGCACTGTGAGCGCGCCGAAGAAGATTCTGAGCACCCCGATTCGCGACGAAGACCTCGCCGAGCTGAACGTCGGCGACGTGGTGTACCTCACCGGCCAGCTCGTCACCTGTCGTGACGTCGCGCACCGCCGCCTGATCGAACTCGGCCGCGACCTGCCGGTGAACCTCGAAGGCGGCGCGATCTTCCACGCCGGCCCGATCGTGCGGCAGAAGGACGACGGCAGCTACGAGATGGTGTCCATCGGCCCGACCACCAGCATGCGCATGGAGAAATTCGAGCGCGAGTTCATCGCCCGCACAGGCGTGAAGCTGGTCGTCGGCAAGGGCGGCATGGGCGCCGAGACCGCTGCCGGCTGCCTGGAGAACAAGGCCGTGCATGCGATCTTCCCGGGCGGTTGCGCGGTGCTCGCCGCGACCCAGGTGGAGGAGATCGAGGACGCGCAGTGGAAGGACCTGGGCATGCCCGAGACGCTGTGGGTGAACCGCGTGCGCGAGTTCGGCCCGCTGATCATCTCGATCGACACCAAGGGCCGCAACCTGATCGACGAGAACAAGGCGCGCTTCCAGGAAAAGAAGAAGCCCATCCTCGAGCGCATCAACCGCGAGGTGCGCTTCATCAAGTAATGCCGGAGCCGGTCACCCTCCGGCTTGCGCGGCGCCTTGCAGCGACCGCGTGAGCCATGCGCAATTGCTTGATAGAATTGCGCCTTCGCCGCCCGAGGGCACCCCTCCGGCGGCTCACTTTTTGTGCAGACCATGGCCACTCCGTTTCCGCCCGAGCTCGTCGAAGACGTCAAGAAGCGTCGTACCTTCGGCATCATTTCCCACCCCGACGCGGGCAAGACCACGCTGACCGAAAAGCTGCTGCTGTTCGGCGGCGCGATCCAGCTGGCGGGCACGGTGAAGGCGCGCAAGAGCGCGCGCCACGCCACCTCGGACTGGATGGAGGTGGAGAAGCAGCGCGGCATTTCGGTGACCAGCTCGGTGATGCAGTTCGAGTACGCCGGCCACACCATCAACCTGCTCGACACGCCGGGCCACCAGGACTTCTCGGAAGACACCTACCGCGTGCTGACGGCCGTGGATGCGGCGGTGATGGTGATCGACGCCGGTAACGGCGTGGAGGCGCAGACCATCAAGCTGCTGGAGGTGTGCCGGCTGCGCAATACGCCGATCATCACCTTCATCAACAAGCTCGACCGTGAGGTGAAGGAGCCCTTCGATCTGCTGTCCGAGATTGAGGAGGTGCTCAACATCGAGTGCGCGCCGATCACCTGGCCGCTGGGCATGGGCAAGCGTTTCGGCGGGGTGTATCACCTGCTCACTAACAAGCTGCTGCGCTTCGTGCCGGGCGAGGAGAAGCGCACCGAGGCAGAAGTGATCGAAGGCCTCGACAACCCGCGTCTGGATGCGGAGTTCCCGATGGAAGTGGGTCAGTTGCGCGAGGACGTGGACCTGCTGCAGGGCGCTTCCAACCCCTTCTCGCTGGAAGACTTCCTGGCCGGCAAGCAGACGCCGGTGTTCTTCGGCTCGGGTATCAACAACTTCGGTGTGCAGGAAATCCTGCAGGCCTTGCTCGACTGGGCGCCGCCGCCGCAGCCGCGCGATGCGGGCAGCCGTATGGTCGAGCCGGCCGAGGCGCCGTTCTCGGGCTTCGTGTTCAAGATCCAGGCCAACATGGACCCGCGTCACCGCGACCGCATTGCCTTCTTCCGCATCTGCTCGGGCCGCTACAGCTCGGGCATGAAGGTCAAGCACGTGCGCGCCGGGCGCGAGATGAAGCTCGCCAACGCGCTGACCTTCATGGCCAACGAGCGCGTGCACAAGGAAGACGGCGTGGCCGGCGACATCATCGGCATCCACAACCACGGCCAGCTGCAGATCGGCGATACGCTGACCGAAGGCGAGAACATCGGCTTCCGCGGCATTCCGTATTTCTCGCCGGAGATGTTCCGTGTGGCGCGTCTGCGCGATCCGCTCAAGTCCAAGCAGCTCGAGAAGGGCCTCAAGGAGCTGGGCGAGGAAGGTGCGATCCAGGTCTTCGAGCAGGAAGGTGGCAACCTGCTGCTCGGCGCGGTCGGCCAGCTGCAGTTCGAGGTCGTGGAGCAGCGCCTGAAGGACGAGTACAAGGTGGACGCGATCTTCGAGAGCGCCGACATCTATACCGCGCGCTGGCTGACCTTCCCGGATGAGGTGACGCGCCGCAACTTCGAGCGCGAGCAGATCATGCGCCTGGGCAAGGACATCGACGGCAACCCGGTGTATCTGGCCAGCAGCCGCTACAACCTCGACGTCACGCGCGAAAAGTGGCCGAAAGTTTCTTTCCACGCCACCCGCGAGCACGGCGAAGTGCTCTGACGTGATTGCGAGCGCAGCGACGAAGCAATCCCGATGTGGCAGAGATTGCTTCGTCGCTGCGCGCCGCGCAATGACAGACGGGCGCTGGAAATGAACGGCACGGGTGCAATGCCGGTCTGACCCGCATGGACGATCCCCGCTCCACCCGCCGCCTCGGGCGCGGCATGCTGCTGCTGGCCAGTCTCGCCTTGCTGGGCGTGCTGTGGATGGCGTTCGACGGCTATCTGCAGCGCAGCTGGAACCCCAATCGCAACCTCTCGGTGCAGTCCGGTCAGAGCGAATGGGTGCTGCAGCGCAACCGCGCCGGGCATTACGTGGCGCCCGGCACCATCAACGGCCAGCGCGTGACCTTCCTGCTCGATACCGGCGCCACGCAGGTGTCGGTGCCGGCGCATCTGGCCGATGCGCTGGGGCTTGCGCCGGGTGGTTCGGCGCGGGTGATGACCGCCAACGGCTCGGTCACGGTACGCACCACCGTCATCGACGAACTCGGCCTTGGCCCCTTCCGCATCCGCAACGTGGCCGGACATCTCAACCCCGGTTTCCGCAGCGACGAGATTCTGCTCGGCATGAGCGCCTTGAAGCATCTGGAGTTCACGCAGCGGGGCGACACCCTGATCCTGCGTCCGCACGGCGGCTGATGCACTGATTCGGTGCATTGTGGGGCCGCCGGTTTGCCGCCTGGTTTGCGCATGCCGCTTCAGTCGCCGCTTTGCGCCGCACCGGCGAATCGGGAACCGTTCTTGCTAAACGTCCTGCATCACGACGATTGGCATAGCGATGTTCGCCGACCTCCACCATCTCTCCCACCATGCCGCATGGCGCCGCCAGCTTGAACTGCTGCTGGAGTCGGCCGGCGAGGGCATCTACGGTATCGATCTGAACGGCCGCTGCATCTTCATCAACGGCGCCGGGGCGGAACTGCTTGGTTACACGCCGGACGAGGTGCTGGGCCGCAACATGCACTACCTGATCCACCACTCGCATGCCGATTGCCAGCACATGCCGGTGCACGACTGCCGCATCTTCCGCGCCTTCCAGCAGGGCCAGGGCGTGCGGGTGGAGGACGAGGTGCTGTGGCGGCGGGATGGCAGCTCCTTTCCGGCCGAGTACGCCTCCTACCCGATCCGCGACGGCGACAAGGTGGTGGGTGCGGTGGTCACCTTCAACGACATCACCGTGCGCAAGCGCACCGAGGCCGCCTTGCACGCCGCGCAGGCGGAGCTGGAACGGCGTGTGGCCGAGCGCACGGCAGAGCTGTCTGCCGCCAACCGCGAGCTCAAGCAGACCCACGAGAACCTGCGACGGCTCTCTGCCCACATGAACAGCGTGCGCGAGAGCGAGCGCGCCCACATCGCGCGCGACATCCACGACGACCTTGGCGCATCGCTCACCGCCATCCAGCTCGAACTCAACTTCCTGCGCTCGCGTCTGGCCGACAACGAGGCGCTGCGCGCCAACGTGGACGCCGCGCTGGACATCGGCAAGAGCGCCATCGACTCGGTGCGCCGCATCCTCAACGACCTGCGCCCCGGCGTGCTCGACCACCTCGGCCTGTGGGCGGCGCTGGAATGCCTGATGGACGAGATGCAGACGCGCGCCGCGCTGCAGTGCAGCTTCAGTTGCCCGGCCGAGGTCGAGCGCGTGCGTCTGGGGCGCGATGCGGAAATCGCCATCTACCGCATCGTGCAGGAGCTGCTCACCAACGTGCAGCGCCACGCCGGCGCGCAGCGGGTGGGCATGACGGTGCG
Source organism: Pseudazoarcus pumilus (assembly GCA_033837965.1). Classification (GTDB taxonomy): domain Bacteria; phylum Pseudomonadota; class Gammaproteobacteria; order Burkholderiales; family Rhodocyclaceae; genus Pseudazoarcus; species Pseudazoarcus pumilus_A. Next base: position 15,148 of record JAJLLM010000071.1, on the reverse strand, counting down.
TGCCGACGGGCGCGATCTGATCATCGAGGTGGCGGACGACGGTCGCGGCATGAGTCTGCCGGCCGCGCCGACCAGCTTCGGCCTGCTCGGCATGCGCGAGCGCGCCCATTCCATCGGCGGTGCGCTCACCTTCGACAGCGCGCCGGGGCGTGGCACCACGGTGTGCTTGCGGCTGGCCGGCGTGCTCGCGCGGGGGCAGGCGCGATGATCGACCTGCTGATCGTCGACGACCACATGATCATCCGCCGCGGGCTGATCCAGATTCTCGCGGGTGCCGCGCGCATCGGTGACATCCGCGAGGCCGGCGACGGCCCGGCTGCCCTGCGCGCGCTGCGCAGCCGTGCGCCGCAGGTGGTGGTGCTGGACGTGGCGCTGGGCGACAGCGACGGACTGGACGTGCTCAAGACCCTGCGCAGTGAGTTCCCGCAGGTCGGGGTGGTGATGCTGTCGGTGTATCCGGAATCGCAGTTCGCGGTACGCGCCATCCGCGGCGGTGCGGGGGCCTATCTGAACAAGGGCTGCGCGCCGGACGAACTGCTCGCCGCCATCCACAAGGTGGCCGACGGCGGCGTGTACATCACGCCGGCGATTGCCGAACTGCTCGCGCGCAGCGTGCGTGAAGGGGAGGGCAAACCGCCGCACGAGCTGCTTTCCGACCGCGAGTTCCAGGTGCTGACGCTGTTCGCACAGGGGCGCTCGGTGTCCGAGATTGCGCAGCAGCTGTGTCTGTCCGGCAACACCATTTCGACCTACCGTGCGCGCATCTTCGACAAGCTCGGGGTGCACAGCCTGGCCGAGCTGCTGACCTACGCGGCACGCCACGACATGTTGCCGAAGTAGTTTTCCCGCCCGCGGCGGCTATGCTGAAACTCTCCCTCTGGAGCGTTCGCCATGGCCCGCCCGCACTCCGACGATGCCGACCGTGATGCCCTGCCGCTGGCTCCGCTGTGCTGGGCCATCGGCTATTCGGGCCTGCACATCACGGTGCTGCTGCGTGCCGTGATGGCGTGGCAGCAGCCGGCACTGCTCGTCAGTGCCTCGTTCTGGTTGGTCAATCTGGCGCTGGCCACCGGCTGCGTGGCGCTGATGACGTCCGGCTGGGGCGCGCGGCCCCGGCGCTGAGCGCGCTCAGGCCGGGGCGCGGTCGAGGAAGAAGTCCACCGCCTGCTGGGCGATTTCCGGAATCAGCTTGTGCGTGCCTTCGAAGGGCACGAAGCGCACGTCGTAACCCGCCTCGATGAGTTTGTCGGCCTTGGCCTTGCCGGCGCGTTCGAACGGCAACTGCTCGTCCTGGTAGCCGTGCGAGAGGAAGATCTTCGGCGCGCCGTGCTGCATGAACACCGTCAGGAAGCCCCCCGACATGGCGATCACGTGGCTGCACAGGTCACCATTGGTGACGCCGACGAAGAGCGAGTAGCTGCAGCCGTCCGAGAAGCCGCCGAAGGCGAAATGCTTGGGGTCGAGTTCGAAATGGTCGGCGACGATGGACAGCGCCTTGTCCAGCCGCTCGATGTCGGGCCCGCTGCCGCCGATCACCAGATCCCAGGTGATCAGCATGGAGTGCGGCGCGAGGATCACGAAACCCTCGCGTTCGGCGTGCTCGATGAAGAACTTCAGGATCTTGTCGGGAAAGCCGCCGGCGCCGTGAAACAGCGTCCACAGCTTCACCGGCTTGGTGAGATCGAGGCTCTCCGGCACGTAGAGCAGATAGTCGCGCTCTTCGGAGAGACCGAGGTAATGCCGGCCGGGGCCGAACGGCGGCTGGGTGGGCGGCGTGTGCCGGAAGTTGAGTCGGCCAAACAGGTGTAGATCGATCATGGGCCGATTTTAGCGCGGCTGGCGCCGTGCGGGACACCCCGGCCGCGGCGTTGGCATCGTTGAAAACCCTTACTTGCATCGTCCCGGCTCGCAGGCGCAGCATCGGTCCAGGGCGTTGTGAAACGCCGGTTCCGTAACGGTCTGTGCCGTCGGCGGAACAAATCCACCCGTCACCACTCGGATCTTGCATGGGGTTGCGAGTCGTCGTCGGGTCGGTTGTCTGAGTGTTTGATGCGAGCGATCCGGAGCGAAGCCATCGATGCCGGGACGCGGTGCCGCGCAATGCGGCGCCGGTGTTACGGGCGGGGCGGTTCGGTGCAAGCGTGTGCGGTTTTCCGTGCATGGCTGTCGGGCTCACGATCCCCTGTGTCCGCTCGCTTTTTCCCGGCGCTGTCCGCGCCATTTCCCGAATCCGAATTCCTGTCTGCGACGAATGCGGCGCAGACGGGCGTCTTGCGTACATCACTTTGCGAAGGAGAGCGCATGCCAGCGTCCGGGCGATTGTCGCCCGGCTCATGAACCGAACGACATGGAGGAATCGACATGCAGGTATTCGAACAGTGGGAATCCGAAGTCCGTGGCTACTGCCGCCTTTATCCGACGGTATTCGCGTCGGCATCCAATGCGCGGCAGGTGGACGAATCGGGCCGATCCTTCGTGGATTTCTTCGCCGGGGCGGGGGTGCTGAACTTCGGTCACAACAACCCGCGCATGAAGAGGGCGCTGATCGAGTTCATCGAGGCTGACGGCCCGGCGCACAGCCTGGACATGTACACGGTGCCCAAGCGCAGCTTCGTGCAGAAGTTCGCCGACACCATCCTCAAGCCGCGCGGCATGAAGCACCGCATGCAGTTCACCGGGCCGACGGGTACCAACGCGGTCGAGGCGGCGCTCAAGCTCGCCCGGCGCGTCACCGGGCGGCAGACGGTGGTGGCGTGTTCCTTCGGTTTTCATGGCATGACGCTGGGTTCGCTGGCGTGCACCGCCAACAGCTATTTCCGCAACGCCGCCGGCGTGCCGCTGGATCACGTGATCCGTCAGCCCTTCGGCTGCGCGACGCCGTGCGAGGGGTGCACGGCCGGCTGTGGCGTGGCGGCCGTAGACCGGCTGCGTGCGCAGTTCGAAGACCCGTCCGGCGGGCTGCCGCCGCCGGCAGCCTTCCTCGTCGAGCCGCTGCAGGCCGAGGGTGGCGTGCATGTGGCCTCGAAGGAATGGCTGCAGGCCGTGCAGCAACTCGCGCACGACCTGGGGGCGCTGTTCATCCTCGACGACATCCAGGCCGCCTGCGGGCGCACCGGTAGCTTCTTCAGTTTCGACGGCATGGAGCTGGACCCGGACATCGTGTGCCTGGCCAAGGGCATCGGCGGTTTCGGCACGCCGCTGGCGATGAATCTGGTCAAGCCCGAGCATGACAAGCACTGGTCGCCGGGCGAGCACACCGGCACCTTCCGCGGTCAGGGGCTGTCCTTCGTGGCTGGCACCGAGGCGCTGAAGTACTTCGACGACGACGCACTGATGAAGGAGGTTCGCCGCAAGGGCGAGGTGATGCGCAAGCACCTCGTGGCGCTGGCGGGCGAATTCCCGCAACGGCGCATGCAGGTGCGCGGCAAGGGCATGATGCAGGCCATCGATCTGGGCGACGGCGCGCTGGCCAAGGCGGTGTCGGCGCGCTGCTTCGAGAACGGTCTGATCATCGGCGCCTGCGGCAGCGGCGGCAAGGTGCTCAAGCTGATTCCGCCGCTGACCATCCCCGACGAGGATCTGGCCGAAGGGCTGTCCTTGCTGTCGCGCTCGGTGCGTGAGGCGGCGCATGCGCTCGACGAGGTGCCGGCATGAGACAGCGCGATGACATGACCTTTCCGTTTGCGGAGTACATGCGCCGCCTCGACGAACTGCGTGCGCGCATGCAGAAGCGCCTGCTCGACGCGGTGGTGATCTCGGACCCCGAGAACCTGATGTACCTGACGGACTACCAGACCACCGGTTATTCCTTCTTCCAGGCGCTGGTAGTGCCGCTGGAGAAGGAGCCGTTCATGATCACGCGGCGGCTGGAGGAATCCAACGTACACGCCCGCACCTGGGTGGAGCTGACGCGGCCCTATCCGGACACCGGAGACGCCATCCAGATGCTGGTCGAGTCGCTGCGCGAGTTCGGCCTGTCGGGCAAGAGCGTGGGTTACGAGCGCAACAGCTACTTCTTTCCCGCCTATCACCAGGACACCATCCATACCTCCTTCATCGACGGCCAGTTGCTCGACTGCTTCGGCATCGTCGAGGAGGGGCGCATCTGCAAGTCCGAGGTCGAGATCGAGGCCATGCGTCGCGCTGCGGTCGCCACCGAGGCCGGCATGCGTGCAGGCATCGAGGCCTGCGCCGCGGGTGTGACCGAGAACGACATCGGCGCCGCCATCTCGGCGGCCATGTTCCGTGCCGGCGGCGAGCCGCCGGCGGTGATGCCGTATGTCACCTCCGGCCCGCGCAGCATGATCGGCCACGCCACCTGGGAAGGGCGCACGGTGCAGCCGGGCGAGCATGTCTTCATGGAAGTGGGGGGCTGCTACCGCCGCTACCACACCGCGATGATGCGTACCGTGGTGCTGGGCGGACTGTCCAACTCCATGCTCAAGGCGCAGGAGCGCATGAAACACGCGCTGTGCGAGGTCAAACGCCTGTTACGCCCCGGCGTGACGGTGTCGGACGCCGACAATCTGGTGCGAAACATCATTACCGACAACGAAGTGGGCGCACAGCTCATCACGCGCTCGGGATACTCCATCGGCATTGCCTTTCCGCCGAGCTGGGACGAGGGCTACATCCTCAGCCTCAAGCAGGGCAACCACCGCGTGCTGGAGAAGGGCATGACCTTCCACATCATCCCGTGGATGTGGGGCGTGGATGGCGAGAAGACGGTGGGCATCAGCGACACGCTGTACATCACCGATCGCGGCTGCGAGAGCTTCTTCACGCTGAATGAGGACTTCGTGGTGAAGACCGACGCCGGCGCGCTGGCCGCGCCCGATGCGCGCGTGGTGGCACTGATCACCGACGAATCGACCAAGAAGAACCGCAAGGGAGCCTGAACATGCTGCAAGCCATCGACCCCACCACCGGCCACATCCTGCGTTCGGTCACGCCGGCGACGCCGCAGGAGGTGGAGCGCACGCTCGCCGCCGCCGAGGCGGCGTGGCGCGACTGGCGTGATGCCGGTTTCGACGCGCGCGCCCGCGTGCTGCGCAAGGCCGCGCAGATCATGCGCGAAGACGTCGAACGCCTCGCCCTGCTGATGACCGAGGAAATGGGCAAGCCGAAGAAGGAAGCCATCGGCGAGGTCAACAAATCCGCCTGGGCCGCCGAGCACTATGCCGAGTATGCGCAGAGCTATCTCGCCACGCAGCGGCTCGCCTCGGACGCCTCCAGCAGCTACGTGCGCCACGAGCCGCTGGGCGTGATCCTCGGCATCCTGCCTTGGAACGCGCCGTTCTGGCTGGCTTTCCGCTTTGCCGCGCCGGCGCTGATGGCCGGAAACGCCTGCGTCATGAAGCACGACCCGCACGTGCCGGGCTGTGCGGCGGCGATTGCGGAGGTCTTCGCGCGGGCCGGCGCGCCCGCCGGCGTATTCGCCAACCTGCCGCTGGAAACCCCGCGCGTGGAGGCCGTCATTCGCGATGAGCGCATCCAGGCCGTGTCCTTCACCGGCTCGGAGCGTGGTGGCGGCGCCGTGGCGGCGATTGCCGCGTCGGAGATCAAGCACGCCGTGCTGGAACTGGGCGGCTCCGACCCCGCCATCGTGCTGGCCGATGCCAATCTGGAAGAGGCCGCCGACGTGCTTACCCTGTCGCGCATCATCAACGCCGGCCAGAGCTGCATCGCCGCCAAGCGCATCCTCGTCGAGGACGCGGTGTACGAGCGTTTTACCGAACTGATGCACACCCGCCTCGCGCACCTGAAGCTCGGCGATCCGCGCGAGGACGCCACCGATGTCGGTCCCATCGCCCGGCCCGATCTGCGTGACACGCTGCATCGGCAGGTACGGGAATCCATCGCCGCCGGTGCGCGCTGTCTGCTCGGTGGCGAACTGCCTGCCGGGCCGGGCTACTTCTACCCGGTCACCCTGCTGGCCGATGTCACCAACGACATGCCCGCTGCCCGCGAGGAAACCTTCGGCCCGGTGGCCGCGCTGCTGCGCGTGGCCGACGAGGCCGAGGCCGTGCGCGTGGCCAACGACACGCGCTACGGGCTGGCCGCCAGCGTATGGACCACCGCCGCCCGCGGCGAAGCCATCGCCACCCGGCTGGAAGCCGGTCAGGTGGCCGTCAACGGCATCGTCAAGACCGACCCGCGCCTGCCCAGCGGCGGCATAAAGCGTTCGGGCTTCGGCCGCGAACTGGGGCCGCAAGGCATCCACGAATTCGTCAATTCCAAACAGGTGTGGGTGGGGCCCAAGGTGGAATGAACGAGGCGGGCTAGAATGTGCCGATGCACATTCCACCCGTCACTCCCGTCATCCTGTGCGGCGGCTCCGGTCGCCGCCTGTGGCCGCTCAGCCGGCGCGCATTTCCCAAGCAGTTCGTCCCGCTGATCGGCGGGCGCAGTCTGCTGGAACTGGCGCTGGCGCGCGTTGCGCCGCTTGCCGCGGGGCGTGACGTGATGTGCGTGGCGGCCGAGGAGCACCGCTTTCTGGTGCTCGACGCTGTGCGCGCGGCCGGGGTGATGGCCCGTGTCGTGCTGGAGCCGGCCGGTCGCGATACAGCGCCGGCCATGGCGCTGGCAGCATTGATCCAGGCGCCCGACGCGCTGCTGCTGTTCTGTCCGGCGGACCATCACATTCCGGACGGGGAGACCTTCCGCGCCGCGGTCGGCAAGGCCGCAGCGGCTGCAGCGGCGGGTGCCATCGTCACCTTCGGCGTGTCACCCGATCACCCTCAGACGGCGTATGGCTACATCGTGTGCGGTGAGGCGTGTGCCGATGGCGGGCGCGCCGTGCAGCGCTTTGTCGAGAAGCCCGATGTGGCCACGGCGCAGCGGCTGATCCTCGACGGGCAGGCTCGGTGGAATGCCGGCATCTTCCTGCTGCGCGCGGACGTACTGCTGGCCGCGCTCGCGCAGCACGCCCCCGACATTCTTGCGGACTGCCGCGAGGCCATGAGCGCAGCGCAATCCGACGGCTGCTTTCTGCGACCCGCGGCGGTGGCTTTTGCGCGCTGTCGTGCGCAGAGCGTGGACTACGCCGTGCTTGAGCACGCCGACAACATCGTCTGCTTTCCGCTGCCCTGCGCCTGGAGCGATGTGGGCAGCTGGGACGCCGTGGCCGGCCTGAGCGAACCGGACGCCGCCGCCAACCGCGTGCAGGGGCAGGGCCATGCCGTCGATGCGCACAACACCTACATCCACGCGCCGCACCGCCCGGTCGTGGCGCTCGGCACGCGCGACCTGCTGATCGTCGACACCCCCGATGCGGTACTCGTGGCCGAACGCGGGCAGTCCTCGCGGCTCAAGGAGGTGGTGGCCGCTCTGGAGGCGCAGGACTGTCCCGAAGCCACCACCCACCGCGTCGTGGCCCGCCCCTGGGGCAGCTATGAGGTCATTGCCGAAGGCCCCGGCTTCAAGGTCAAGCGCCTGCTCGTGCGGCCAGGCGCCAGCCTCAGCCTGCAGCTGCACCACCACCGCGCCGAGCACTGGACGGTGGTGCGTGGCGTCGCCCAGGTGGTGCGCGGAGACGAGCAGTTCGCGCTGTCCGCACACGAATCCATCGACATCGCCGCCGGCCAGCCGCACCGCCTCGCAAACGCGGCCGATGCCCCGCTGGAGATCATCGAGATCCAGTCCGGCAGCGTGCTTGACGAGGACGATATCGTGCGGCTGGAAGATGCCTACGGCCGCAAGGCCTGCACATCCGGCTGATCGTCTCCGGCACGCTCCAGCCGCTGCTCGCACAGCAGCAGAATCTCCTCCAGCGGTGCGTCGAAGAGGTTCGGCACGAAGTAGTCTTGCTCCACCCAGCGCGCTTTATTCGCGTTGAACGGCCGCCACCCCTGCCAGCGGCCGGTGCAGCGCACCACGATCAGCTTGTTCTGCTGCACCCGCTGCAACTTCAGCGCCTTGACGTGTCGCCAGCGGATGCGCGTTGCCCGGAAAGGCGTTTCCACGGTCAGGCCGTCGTCATCCAGTGCCAGGCTGCGCGGACTCAGCGCGAATTTCGCCGCGCCCATCAGCAAACCGATCAGCCCGAGGAAAACGCACAACCAGCGCGCAAACGGATCGGGCAGGAACAGGCCGATGAGCAGCACCACCGCCGCGCCGGATAAGCCCAGCAGATGGCGTGCAGACACAGCCCGATACTCCAGGACTCGCGATTCATTCGCCGAATTCACAGTAGTTTCCCCACACTTTCCGCATGAGATCTCTGCCGAAGCGCTGTGCGATGTAGTCGTATGTAGGGCGATAGTGCTCGAAAACGACGCGGCGGGCAGCGGTGTCGAGGAGGTTGTCGTTGCGAGAAACGTTGAGTTCGCGGGAGAAATCCGGCGTGACAAAGGGAAGGTCGAGGAATGTGGTGATGGTCTCAACGGAGGAGCGGCGGAACAGCCGTTCGTAGAACTCGTAGTGCACGTCAGGCGGCGCAAAAACCGATTCCAGGCGCTCGATGGTGCGTTCGTAGGCGGTCAGGTATTCGCATTGCTCGCTGCGGTAGTAGCGCAGCACTTCGTCCTGTTCCGACTCCGTAACGGCAGCCTCGCCCAGATTGCTGCAACGATTGCGCCTGTACATTCGGGTGGCCGACAGTACGCGCTCGACCGGATCGCGCATCAGGAACAGCACTTTCACGCGAATGCCGCGCGCGGCGAAGGTGTCCCGCACGCAGGCCATCAGGCTGCTCGGCAGGCCGGCGTAGGCGGGAGTGATGTCGGCGGTCAGGGCGACCTCTTCGGCGCTGTGCAGGATCGCTTCGAAGTGGTCGAAGTAGTTGCGCAGGTCGCGCTTGAGGCAGGCCTCCATCAGTGCCGAAAGGCCCATTGCCTCACCGACGCGGTAGCCGACCCGACCCAGCAGCTGGTGCCCGCTTCGCGGGCGTGTGGCGTAGTGCCGGAAGCGCCGCTTGTTGAGGACGTGGTACTCCTTGCGCAGCCCCATGCGCACGCCGGGGCATTGCGCCAGATAGTCGTGCAGCCAGGTGGTACCGCCTTTCTGGCAACCGACACCCAGCAGGAACGTCTTGTATCCCATGGATCAGCTCGTGCGCTCATGGTGTCTGCGGAACGGGGCCGGAGGGCGCGCGATCCGGTATGACTCGGTGGCGGTCAGTGCGACAACTCGCGGCTCCCGGTCATTTTCCACCCGTTGTTGGTGCGGCCCTCGATACGCCCGTCGTCAAGGCGCCACAGGTGCAGCCAGCCGTTATTTACCAGCTTTCGTACTACAGCGTGGGCGTTAATGATGCGGTCGATGGCCTCTCGCGGAGCGGCGATGACCACCGTCAGCCGCAGCGGCTCGTGCATCCAGCGTTCGCCGTCGTGCAGCGACTGGCGGGACAGGCCGATGCGCAGGTCGCCGCCGTTGCCTTCGAACACGCCGAGGTGGCCGCCGACGACGTTGTGCAGCAGCTTGTTGCCGCTGCCCAGACGCTCGGGGTCGCAGGTCGAGGCGTGGTATTGCCAGTTGATCCAGTGCGCGACCAGCATTGGCGCGGTCATCAGGGCTTCGAGGCGCTTGCCGTCGGCATCCTGTGCGGCGTCGTAGTCGTGCAGGAAGACGCGGCCGTCGAGTACGGCGTCGCGGGTGCACGCGCGGGGAGCAATGACGAAGGCGGCGTTGCCGGCCAGCCCCCATTCCGGGCGGGTTTGCGCGCCGTCGTTGGCGCGCCGGCGCAGCCGCTCGAGCAGCGCATTGTGCGTGGCGCGCGCGTCGAGGCCGAGCAGTGCTGCGCGCTCGCGTCGCACCTGATCGCAGGCATGGGCGAAGGCCTCGCGCACGCGTGTCAGAGCCGCGCCGGCTACGCCCGAAAGGCCGTCGGCGTCGAACCACTCGATTTCGTCGGTGGTGGTGTTGTGCAGCGCAGCGACGAAACGCGTGGCCGCCGGTACGGTGATGCCTTGCTGTGCGAGCCCCTCGCGCACGGTGGCGTCGTTGAGCAGATCGGCCAGTACGCGCGCATTGACCTCGCCGCTCTGGCCGCAGCAGGCGCCGCAGTCGAGCGCTGCGGCCTGGGCGTTGTTGGCGCTCTGGCTGCCGTGACCGACCAGCAGCACCAGCGGCGCCAGACCCCGGTCGAGTTCCATCGCGCGCAGCACGCGCGCCGCCAGTTGTACGCGCGCGGCCGCATCCAGGCCGGTCAGCGCCGGCCGGCATTGCGTGCGCTGCGAGGCGGTCAGCCCGGTCAGGTCGTCGCGCACGCGTGGCGCGGCAGACGGGCGCAGCCAGCGCGCGAGCGCGCCGACGTAGCCGATGCCGGCGGCTTCGACGTAGGAATAGGCGGCGGCCGGCCAGCGACTGCCCGAGCGCCAGTGCCCGGCCCAGGCGAGGCGGCGCCGGCGCGACTGCGCGGCGTCCTGCCCGCTCGCTTCGCCGTCGTCCGGGCCGAAGCATTCGGTCACTTCCAGCGCCGGCGCGAGCAGGCCGGGCAGCTGGGGGCGGCGCGCGTCGGTGGCGAATGGGGTGTAGGCGATGGGCAGGCCGAAGAAGCCGGCGAAGCCGCGCGTCTGGATCGCTGGCCACACCGCTTCGAGGGCGCGGCGCAGGCGTTCGCTGCGCACGTCGATGCAGAACACTGCCTGCACCTCGGGCGCGGCGGCCGGCGCATCGCTGCCGGCGGCGATGCTCAGGCGCCGGGCAAGTTCGCGCTGATAGCCGATGTCGAGGGCATGCTGCCAGATCTCGTCGATCCACAGCGCTGCTTCGGCCTCGGCGAAGGCCTTCGGTGCGTGGCACCAGGCGGCGTGCAGCGCGGCGAAGGCCTTCTGCGCCGAGGCGTCGGTCTTGCATTCGAGCAGCACTGCGCCCCAGGCCAGCCGGATCGCCAGCAGGTCGCGCAGATGCGCGTCCTCGCGGTCTTCCTGGCGTGCCTGCCAGCCCAGCCAGGCGCACCACGAGGCCCAGCCGTTGACGGTCAGCAGCACGGCTTCGAGGTAGTCCGCCCACACGGGTTCGGGCAGGCCGAGCCGTTCCATTACCCAGGCTTCGGCCTCGCGCCGGGTGGCCGGCAGCGCGCCCAGCGCGCGACCCAGCGCCGGCAGGCCCATCAGTGTGCCGATGCCGTGATCGTGGGTCAGCGTGTCGCGCCAGAAGGCATACAGCCCCTCGCTATGGTCCGGTTGCCAGTCGGCCTGGTTGCGGTCGAAATAGGCGGCGCAGGTCTGGCTGACCTGATGCGTGATGGCCTGCCGCCACGACAGGCGGGTGTGCCGCCTCGGGTCGTCGTCGAGGATGTCGATGAGCAGCGGCAGCTGGCGGATTTCGCTGGGTGTATCGAGTGCCGCGATGCAGGTGGCGGCGTCGCCCGCCTCGCGGCCGGCGGCGGCCAGCGCCTGTGCAAGGTCCGTTTCGCCGATGCGCCCGCTGCGCCAGGCCTCGCGCACGAACTCGCGAGACGGAAACACGGCGATGCCGGCCAGCACCGCCATGCGCGCGGCGACCTCGCGCAGTGGGCGGTCGATGCGGCCCCAGTGGGGATTGACGGCGATCGAGCGATCCAGCGGCCAGGCCGGCGCGATGGCGCTGCAGGCCTTCGCGCAGGCTGCGTCGATACGCTCGTCCGCGAGCGTGTCGCTCCCGGAGACTGGAGTGGCGCGATCGGAACGGGAAGGAGTACTTGCAATCGGCGTCATCGCACAGGGCTCCGGGCTTTATTGAACGGGATCGACGGACGGGCGCGGCCACGCGGCCCGAGCGCCCGCGGGGGTCCAGCGTGTCGGCCACAGCCGCAAGGTGAGTCGGGTATAGGTTTCATCGACGTAGAAGCCGGCATAGCTCCAGCGGCGCCATGCGGCCCATGCGCGCGGCCGCGTCTGCAACACCGCCAGCGCGGCGTACATCATGGCCAGTGCCGCCATCGCGACGACGCCGGCGCCCTCGCGGGCGACCGTGCCGACACCCAGCGGCAGCAGATGGCCGAGGAGCGCGGCCGTTGTCAGGCCGGCGATCATCGCGAAGGCGGCAAGCGCCCGTGCGGCGGGCGCGCCGCCCTGCGCGGGCAGCCACAGCATCGGCGCCCAGGCGAGCGCGAGGATGGCGCTCCACCACCACGGCCACGGTGTGCTGCCGGCGGCGGCCTGAACCAGCACCACCGCCGCGAAGGCCAGCAGCGGTGCTACGCACAGCGTGGCCGGCGAGGGCGCGGCGTCGGTGTGCAGCATGGCACGACGGGTGTCGCGCACCACCGACGAGGCGGCGAGGAAGGCATGCGCCTTGTACAACGAGTGGCCGATCAGGTGCAGCGCGGCGAGCTGGTACAGGCCGAGCCCGCATTCGAGCAGCATGAAGCCCATCTGTGCCACCGTGGACCACGCCAGCCGCACCTTGACGCTGACGCGCGTGAGCATCACGAAGCCGGCCAGCAGCGCGGTGCCCAGACCGAAGGCGACGAGCAGGCCCGAGGCCAGCGCCGAGGCATCGAGCAGTCCGCTCATGCGGATCAGCACGAAGCCGCCCAGATTGACCACGCCGGCGTGCAGCAACGCCGACACCGGCGTCGGCGCCTCCATGACCTGGATCAGCCAGCCATGCACCGGCAGCGCGGCGGTGCGCACGATGACCGCCAGCACCATGCACACGGCCCCGACCTCCAGCGTGACCGACATGCCGTGCGCCGCCACATGGTCGAGCAGGCCGGACAGCGAGCCGCTGCCGGTCTCGGCATAGGTGGCGACGGCGGCGACGATCAGCAGCAGGTCGGCGGCGCGGTCGGCGATACGTTTCTTGTGCGCCGCGAGGAGCGCGAAGGCACGCTCCGGATAGAAGCACAGCAGGCGTTGCAGCGCCGATCCGGTAAGCGTCCAGGCGGCGATCAGGAACAGCCAGTGGTCGGCCAGCAGCAGCACGTGCACCGCGGCGAGGATCGCCGCGAGCGTGGCGACGAAGCGCCGCTGGCCCCTCTCACCGTCGAGGTAGCGTGCCGAGAAAGCGCCGATCACGGTGCCCAGCGCCTGCACCAGCAGCGCCACCCAGGCCGCGAACACGCTGCCGGTCAGCCCCGGCAGCAGGCTGTCCGGAGCCTGTCCGAACGCGTGCAGCAGCAGCGTGGCGAGCGTCGTCGCCAGGGCCAGCGCGCCGGCGGCGAGCAGCAGTTTCCAGCAGCGTGCATCGTCCGCGTTGCGCAGCGTGCAGACGATGGCGACGAGTGACATCAGGGCGGCGGGCGCGAGTGCGCAGGCGACGAAGAGCGGTTCGAGTGGCGACATGGCGGCAGCTGAAATTTGCGATGGCGCGATGTTGCACTGCAAAACTGTTCATGAAAAATACATTGTTTAGAACAAACTGTTCACTAAAATGGAAGTCATGCGCCTCGCACAGCTCAACTTCCATCATCTGTACTACTTCTGGCGGGTCGCCCGTGCCGGCCGGCTGACCCAGGCCGCGCGCGAGCTGCACATCTCGCAATCGGCCCTGTCGGCGCAGATCCGTCAGCTCGAGGAACGCCTCGGACAGGCGCTGTTCACGCGCGAAGGACGCAACCTCGTGCTGACCGACAGTGGGCATCTGGCGCTGTCCTACGCCGAAGGCATCTTCGGCATGGGCGAGGAGATGCTGGGGCGTCTGCAGGGGCTGGGCGACGGGGTCACGCGTCTGCGCGTGGGCGGGGTGGCGACGCTGTCGCGCAACTATCAGGAGAACTGGATCCGCCCCGCACTGGCCAGCCCCGACGTGGTGCTGACGCTGGAATCGGGGCCGCTCGACTGGCTGCTCGAACGGCTGCAGCAGCACCGGCTCGACGTGGTGCTGGCCAACGAGACGGTGCCGGTCGATCCCGACCAGCCGCTGCATTGCCGCTTCCTCGCCAGTCAATCGGTGTCGCTGGTGGGGCAGGCCGGCAGCTGGCGCGGGCGCTCGCTGCGCGTGCCGGAGGATCTGGACGGGCGCGAGATCGCGCTGCCCGGTCCGCGCCACGCCCTGCGTGCGCAGTTCGACGCCTTGTGCGGCTCGGCCGGCGTCACGCCCCACCTGCGCGCCGAGGTTGACGACATGGCCATGCTGCGCCTGATCGCTCGCGACAGCGGTTGGCTGACGCTGCTGCCGGAGGTGGTCGTACAGGATGAACTGCGCTGGGGCAGCCTGGTCGCGGTGGGGCGTTCGGATGCGCTGCAGGAGCGCTTCTATGCCATTACCGCACCGCACCGCGCGCGCATCGACATACTCGACCGGCTGCTGGCCGCTTCAGACGGTTCGCCGTCCGCCTGAGCTGCAGGCCCGGCCGGCTCAGGCGCCCTGCGACCGCTCCATTTCGCGCCTGACCGCGTATGCCTTGGTCGTATCGTCCACCCGCACATCGTCCCAGCTCAGGCACTGGCCCTGTTTCACGGGGCGGGTCACCTGGATGTCGTGTGCCAGCCCGAGCGGCAGGCCGCCGATGGCGCGGGACTTCTCGGCCGGCAGCAGCTTGCCGACCACGGTGTAGCCGCCCTCGCCGTCGAGGATTTCGCCCGGCGCGAGGTCCTTCTTGGCCTGTGCCACCACGTCGGCGTTCCAGCCGGTGGCGACGCCGGTGGCTTCGCCGCGTAAGGCGACGCTGGCGACCGACATGCCGACTTCCAGGCCGATCAGGTGCCAGCGCTTGTACAGCGTGAAGTAGCGGCCGGACGGGTCAGTGTGGGCGTTGTATTCCTCGAAGCAGTTGCGCACGTATTCGGTCTCGCCTTCCACCGTCACCCACACGCCCATGCGGATGTCGTAGGGCAGGACGCGGCCGTCCTTTTCCAGGCTGGAGATGACCTCGACCATGCCTTTGCGTTCGAGCTGGCCGCCTTCCTCGCGTGGGCGGGTGACGAAGGGGATGTCCTCGATGCTGGCGGGCGGGTAGAGCAGGCCGTCACTCGGCACCGCGAGGCCGGTGGCATTGGACACCGCTGTGGATTCGATGGCGGGCTTGGAGCCGTCGAGGAAGCTGTTGAACATCTTCGGGTTGAGCCCGCCGCGCGCGGCTTGCTCCGGCGTCAGGCCGTAGTAGCCCCACACCGTGTCGGGCGTGGATTGCGCGAAATGCGGCAGCCATTTGTGACCGCGCCCGGCGGCGACCACCGGGAAGCCACAGGTGCGTGCCCAGTCGACCAGATCGCAGATCAGCGCCGGCTGGTCGCCGAAGGCCAGTGAATACACCACGCCGGCGGCCTTCGCGCGCTGT
>JAJLLM010000070.1:0-21776 GCA_033837965.1 Pseudazoarcus pumilus | reverse complement strand
CTGCTGCAACTCTATCGCCAGAACCAGAAGCAGGCCGAAATGCTGGCGCAGATCGACGCGGCCCGACGCGAGATGGCGTACCTCGCCGCCACCGACGCGCTGACCGGGCTCGCCAATCGGCGCGCCTTCGGTGAGCGGCTGTCGCAGGAAATCGCCCGGGTCGCGCGCGGCAAGGG
Organism: Pseudazoarcus pumilus; assembly: GCA_033837965.1. Classification (GTDB taxonomy): domain Bacteria; phylum Pseudomonadota; class Gammaproteobacteria; order Burkholderiales; family Rhodocyclaceae; genus Pseudazoarcus; species Pseudazoarcus pumilus_A. The sequence continues at coordinate 21,600 of JAJLLM010000070.1, read as the reverse complement.
CCCGAGCTGTCTGATCATGGCCGATCTGGACCACTTCAAGAACATCAATGACCACTATGGTCACCAGACCGGCGACCACGCGCTGACGGTGTTCGCAGCAACCTGCATGAGTGTCTTCCGCGAAGTGGACCTGATCGGGCGCTGGGGCGGTGAGGAATTCGCGATGCTGCTGCCCGATACCGTGCTGGACGACGCCCTGCGTGTGGCCGAGCGCCTGCACACTGCACTGGGACGCACGCCGATCACCGGCAATGGCGATTCCTTCCGGCTATCGGTGAGTCTGGGGGTGGTCGAGATCGACGGCACGCGCGGCATCGATGAAGTCCTGCATGCCGCCGACGAAGCGCTCTACACCGCCAAGGAAGCCGGTCGCAACCGCACCGAGACGGGCTAGACCTCCAGCGGGTCGATGTCGATCTGCCAGCGCAGCGTGCGTGGCGCGCGCAAGCTGCGCAAATGCTCCAGCCACTGCGCCACGAAAGCCTGCAGCAGTCCGCGCTGATCCGCCTCCACCAGCAGTTGCGCACGCTCACGACGCGCCAGCCGCGTCATGCGCATCGGCACGGCGTCGAAGACGCGCAGGCCTTCCGGTGCGATGGCCAATGCGCACTCGCGCGCCTCGGCGAGGAAGCCCAATGCCAGCTCCAGTTCCGGCGCATCGGCACGCAACATGGTCTGATGGCTGAACGGCGGAAAGCCCGCCAGGCGGCGCTCGTCCAGCTCGCGCGCGGCAAAGCCGTCGAAGTCGTGACGTGCCAGATGGCGGTACAGCGGGTGCTCGGGAAACTCGGTCTGGATCAACACCTCTCCGGCCAGATGGGCACGCCCGGCACGCCCGCCGACCTGCATGAGCTGCTGGAACAGGCGCTCCGGCGCGCGGAAATCGGCGGCATGCAGGGACGAATCCGCTCCGATCACTCCGACCAGCGTGAGCTTGGGAAAGTCATGCCCCTTGGCCATCATCTGGGTGCCGACCAGGATGTCCGCCTCGCCGGCGGCAATGCGCGCCAGCAACGCCTCCCACTGCGGCCTGGTGCGCGCTGCATCACGGTCGACGCGCAGGACACGGGCCTGCGGAAACATCGCCGTGAGGCGTTCCTCGATGCGCTGCGTACCGCGCCCGAAAGGCTGGATGTCCTGGTTGCCGCAACTCGGGCAATGCGGCGGAATGGGTGCTTCGGTGCCGCAGTGGTGACAGCGCATGCGGCGGTCGGCCAGATGTACCACCAGCTTGGCCGAACAGTGCGGGCAACCGCTCACCCAGCCACAGGCAGTGCACGACAGCACCGGTGCGTAGCCGCGCCGGTTGAGGAACACCAGACTCTGCTCACCGCGCTGCAGGCGCTGGCCGATGGCTTCACGCAGCGCCGGGCTGAGACCCTCGTCGAGGCGGATATGGCGTGTATCCACGCAACGCACGCCCGGCATTGCAGCCGACACCGCTCGCGCATCCAGCCGCAGCGGGCGATAACGCCCCTGCCGCGCGTGCTGCCAGCTCTCCAGCGAAGGCGTGGCCGAGCCCAGTACGATCGGCACGCCACGCTCATGTGCGCGCCACACCGCCACATCGCGCGCCGAGTAGCGCACCCCCTCCTGCTGCTTGTAGGAAGCGTCGTGCTCCTCGTCGAGCAGGATCAGGCCCAGTCGCGGCATGGGCGTGAATACCGACAGACGCGTGCCGAGCACGATGTCGGCGTGGCCCTCCATGGCCTGCACGAAGCCGCGTGACCTCGCGCCGGCGGCCTGCGCGGAATGCAGGCTGACTACGCTGGCGAAGGGAAAGCGCGACGCCACACGGCTCTCCAGCTGCGGTGTGAGCGCGATCTCGGGCACCAGCATCAAGACCTGCCGACCGGCCGCCAGCACACGCTCGGCCAGCCGCAGGTAGACCTCAGTCTTGCCGCTGCCGGTGACCCCCTGCAGCAACCAGCACTGGAAGCTTTCGAGGCTGGCTGCTACGGCGTCGATGGCAGCCTGCTGATCGGGGGTCGGCCGGGGCGCCTGCAGTACCGTGTGAGGCGGCCGGTCGGCAGCGGCGATCTCGATCCAGCCACGACGCATGGCGTCGTTCAGGGCCGCTGCCAGCGGATGCTCACGCAGCACGCTGCGACGCTGCACGCCGCCTTCACACAGGGCCGCCACCAGTTGCCGGGCGCGGCTGTCCCGCGCGGATTCAAGCGCCGCGCGGCCCGCCGCCGAGACCGCCAGAAAGGGGTCGGCTGCCGCGGAATCGACGGTATCGGAACGACGCAGCCCCGGCGGCAGGGCGAGCGCGATGACCTCTCCCAGCGGCTCGTGGTAGTAGCGGGCGACAAAGGCGGCCAGCGCCAGCCAGTCCGCCGGCAAGGGCGGCAGTTCGCGCAGGACGCGCGAAACGGACTTCAGACGGGACGCGTCGACGGTATGGGACGGCAGGACTTCGACAATGACGCCGTTCTTCTCGGCGGAGCCGAAGGGGACGCGAACGCAACGCCCGATATCATCTATGGATAAGTTTTCGCACGAATAATCAAACAGTTGCGGCAAAGGAACCGCAATCGCAACGCGGGCAACAAGCGGTTCCGGTGAGCTCATTGATCCGCAATTTCCTTTTTATACAAATACTTGCGCACGAAAGCTGAGCGTGATGATTGAAAGAAGCGCTAAGACCTTGCTCTTCAAACCTTAGAAGGGTTGTCCACACAATCTGTGGATATCTTTGTGAAAAAGCTGGGCGAAATCGCGTGAAACCGCCGGAATGACGGGCTTCCTGTCACCATGCCTTAACAATACGCAACAGAAAACCTGTTATAAAACAAAAACTTGGAATAACTGCTTGGCTGGCAACATTTTTTCTTCATGGAACTGCATACCAACACCCGTGCGTGTGCATAAGTCAAGCCTGAATTTGCACTTTTTCGGGTGTCGGGTGGAAAAATCAGCCGGCAGAACGCAGGCTGCGGCTGTGCGAATGCACTGTTTCGACCAGCACTTCCACCGACTCGGGCGGCGTGAACTGCGAGATGCCATGACCGAGGTTGAAGACGTGGCCGGCATGGGGACCGTAGGAATCGAGCACCTTGCGCGCCTCGGCAGCAACGACGTCAGGCGGCGCAAAGAGCACGTTGGGGTCGAGGTTGCCCTGCAGAGCTACGCGATCACCGACCAACTGACGGGCACGACCGATGTCCATCGTCCAGTCCAGGCCGACGGCGTCGCAACCGATGTCGGCAATGCGCTCCAGCCACAGCCCGCCACCCTTGGTGAACACGATGCTGGGCACGCGCTGGCCGTCACGCTCGCGCGTGAGTCCCTGTACCACGCGACGCAGATAGGCCAGCGAGAATTCCTGATAGGCTGCCTCGGACAGCACGCCGCCCCAGGAATCGAACACCATCACGGCCTGCGCACCGGCCTCGATCTGGGCGTTGAGATAGGCCACCACGGCATCGGCGGTGACCGACAGGATGTGGTGCATCAGGTCCGGCCGGCTGTAGACCATGGTCTTGATCTTGCGGTAGTCCGACGAGGACTGCCCTTCGACCATGTAGCAGGCCAGCGTCCACGGGCTGCCGGAGAAACCGATCAGCGGAACCGAACCGTCAAGCGCGCGACGGATCTCGGACACCGCGTCCATGACGTAGCGCAGCTCGATGTTGGGGTCCGGCGCAGTGAGGTTGCGGATCTCCCATTCCTCGCGCAGCGGGCGCTCGAAGCGCGGGCCCTCGCCCTCGGCGAAATACAGGCCCAGGCCCATGGCGTCGGGCACGGTGAGGATGTCGGAGAACAGGATGGCGGCGTCGAGGTCGTAGCGCGCCAGCGGCTGCAGCGTGACCTCGCAGGCCAGATCCTTGTTCTTGCACAGGTCGAGGAAGCTGCCGGCGCGGCGACGCGTCTCGCAGTACTCGGGCAGGTAGCGACCGGCCTGACGCATCAGCCACAGCGGGGTGTAGTCGGTGGGCTGACGCAGCAGCGCGCGCAGGAAGGTGTCGTTCTTGAGACGGCTCACGGGATCGGTCCTGTAGGGCCGCGGCAGGCGCGGCCGGATGCGGTCGTAAAGGGCCGATTATCCCGGTTTTAGGCCGCCTTGCCGACCCCGCGGACTCAGCGACGCCAGAACACCGGCGTGAGCACCACAAGCAGCGTGAGCAGTTCGAGACGTCCGAGGATCATGGCGAAGGACAGCACCCACATCTGGATCTCGTTGAGACCGGCGTAGTTGGTGGCCGGACCGACCAGGGCCAGGCCCGGGCCGGTGTTGTTGATGCAGGCCACGACAGCGGAGAAGCCGGTCACGAGATCGGCGCCAAGCGCGGTCATCAGCAAGGTCAGCGTGACGATGGACACCATGTACAGGAAGCTGAAGGCGAGCACGGCATGGAGGATGTTCTCGGACACGCGCTGGTGACCCAGGCGCACCGGACACACGGCGTTGGGATGCAAGGAGCGCACGATCTCGCGATAGGCCTGCTTGTACAGGATGATCGCCCGCATCATCTTGATGCCGCCACCGGTCGAGCCCGAGCAGGCGATGAAGCTGCCGAGAAAGAGCAGCCACAGCTGCAGGAAACCCGGCCACATGGTGTAGTCATGCGTCACCAGACCCAGCGAGGTGGAGATCGATACGACCTGGAAGGCCACCTGCCGCACGGTGGTGCCCAGATGCGCGGTGCTGTCGAAGTACATCAGGTAGGCGGTCATCATGACCACGCTGGCTGCCAGTACCATGAAGTAGAACGGGATCTCGGGGTCGTGCAGGTAGGGCCGCGGCGAGCGGCGCACCAGCGCGAGGTAGTGCGTGGCGTAGTTCAGACCGGCGAGCAGGGCGAAGCCGATCACCACCAGCTCGATCGGCAGGCTCTGGAAATGCCCGAGCGAATCGTCCTTGCTGGAAAAGCCGCCCAGCCCGGCCACCGTAAAGGCATGAATGACGGCATCCCACGGCTCCATGCCGACCGCCCACAGGCTCAGACCGCACGCCGCGGTGAGCAACATGTAGGTCAGCCACAGGCCCTTGGCGGTTTCGGTGATGCGCGGGGTCAGCGACGACTCCTTCATCGGCGTCGGCACCTCGGCCTTGAACAGCTGGCGGCCACCGATACCGAGCAGCGGCAGGATCGCCACCACCAGCACGATCACGCCCATGCCGCCGATCCAGTGCATGAAGGTGCGCCACAGGTTGATCGCCACCGGCAGGTCGTCGATGCGGTAGAGGATGGTGGCGCCGGTCGCGGTCAGGCCCGAGACGGCCTCGAAGAAGGCCTTGGTCACGCCGATCTCGGGCATGAAACCGTACAGCGGCATGGCACCGAAGATCGGCAATGCCAGCCAGGTCAGCACCACCAGCAGGAAGCCGTCGCTCGGGCGCAGGTCGCGCTTCTTGCCGCGCGTGATGAACCAGATCGCGGCGCCGATGACGAAGGTGATCAGCATGGCCCGGTCAAACGCCGAGGTGGCCTCGTCACCGTGCAGGTGGGAGATGCTCAGCGGCACGGCCATGAGCAGGCCGAAGATCATGATGATCAGGCCGAGCGCGTTGAAGACGGGGTAGAAACTTCGCATCTCAGAGGAAGGTGAATCCCACCTGGAACAGCTTCTCGACCTGGCGCACGAGCTTCTTGTGCGTGCAGAACACGATGACGTGGTCGTCCTGCTCGATCACGGTGTCGTGGTGCGGCATGATCACCTCGCGCCGGATCACGCGCTCGTCGCGCATCTCGTTGCGCACGATGGCACCGATGGTGACGCCGCGCGGCAGCGGAATGTCCTCGATGGCCTTGCCCACGACCTTGGACTCGGCCGGCGTGCCGTGCGCGACGATCTCCAGCGCCTCGGCCGCGCCGCGGCGCAGGCTGTGCACCGCCACCACGTCGCCGCGCCGCACGTGCGCGAGCAGCGTACCGATGGAAATCTGCGCGGGCGAAATGGCGATGTCGATGGGCCCGCCCTGCACCAGATCGACGTAGCTCTTGCGGTTGATCAGCGCCAGCGTGCGGCGCGCACCCATGCGTTTGGCGAGCGAGGCGGACATGATGTTGTCCTCCTCGTCATTGGTCAGCGCAACGAACAGGTCGATCTCGTCGATGCCTTCGTTCTCGAGCAGCTTCTCGTCGGTCGAATCGCCCTTGAGCACCAGCGTGCGGTCGAGGTTGGTGGCCAGCATCTCGGTACGGCGCTTGCTCACGTCGAGCAGCTTGACGTTGTAGTCCTGCTCGATCGAGCGCGCGAGACGGAAACCGATGTTGCCGCCGCCGGCGATCATGATGCGGCGCATGGGGTGGTCACTGCGGCGCAGTTCGCGCATGACCTGACGGATGTGTACGGTGGCGGCCAGGCAGAACACCTCGTCGCCCGGCACGATGATGGTGTCGCCCTCGGGAATCAACGCCTCGCCGTTGCGGTAGATCGCCGCGATGCGCACTTCGATGTTGGGCAGGTGATAGCGCAGTGCCTTGAGCGGGTGGCCGACCAGCGGACCGCCTTCGAAGGCGCGCACGCCGATCAGGCTCAGGGCGCCATCCGCGAACTCGAGCACCTGCAGCGCTTCGGGGAAGGAGATGAGCCGCTTGATGTAGTCGGTGACGATCTGCTCCGGACAGATCGAGAAATCGACGGCGAAGTTGTCGCTCGAGAGCAGTTCCGGGAAATCGACGAATTCACCGGAGCGCAGGCGCGCGATGCGGGTAGGCAGGTTGAACAGCGTGCGCGCCACCTTGCAGGCGCACAGGTTGCTTTCGTCGGACTGGGTGACGGCGATGAGCAGGTCGGCGTCATCAGCGCCGGCGTCGCGCAGTACCGAGGGGGACGCACCGTTACCGCAGACCGTGCGGACCTCGAAGCGGTCACGCAGGGTGTCGAGCAGTTCGGCGTTGGAATCGACCAGCGTGATGTCGTTGGCCTCGGAAACCAGATTCTCCGCCACCGAGGTGCCGACCTGACCCGCACCGAGGATGATGATTTTCACTTCCGGGCTACCCTCGTTCCGAAAGCGCGCATTGTACGCCCGCGTCGTGCCTCATGGTGCAGCGCGCAAACGGCCATCCGGCTCAGCTCTCGGCGCTCTTGCGGCCGGTCTGCAGGCCGAGCTGCTTGAGCTTGCGGTACAGGTGGGTGCGCTCCAGACCGCATTTCTCGGCGATCCGCGTCATGTTGTTGCCCTCCGAGCGCAGATAGTGCTCGAAGTACAGCCGCTCGAAGGCCTCGCGTGCCTCACGCAGCGGCTGATCAAAGGAAATGGAATGCACGTGGTCGGCCGGAGCCGGCAACACGCGGCGCACGTCAGCCAGGCTGATTTCCTCTTCCAGCGTGCCCAGCGCAAGCGATTTGACGGCGGCACGCAGTTCGCCGAAACCGCCCATCCAGGGCTGCGTACGCAGTGCATTGAGGGCCGCCGTGGAGAACACGCGGCGCGGTACCTCGCCGGCTTCGACCAAGTGGATCAGCAGTTGCGAAGCCACTTCGGGCACGTCGTCCTGCACGTCGCTCAGCGAGGGCGGGACCAGGCTGACCTCGAACAGCCGCGCCACCAGCCGCTCTTCCCAACCTTCGGCGACCAGCGCCTCGGGGCCGGACTCGGCTACGACCACCACATGCAGGTTGAAACGGTCGAGCCGCTCCAGCGCGAAAGCGAGGTTCTTCTGCTGCGTGCGCGTGAGCTTGCCGGGTTCGCCGACGAACACCACCCCGCCGCTGCAGTTCTGCAACTGGGTCAGATCGATGGGATGACTGACGGTGGCGAAATCGAGCCACGGCGAGCCATTCGGCTTGAGACTGCGCGCAGCCAGCTCGGCCAGGCTGCCGGGCCCGGCTCGCAGCGCCAGTACTCGGGATTTTTCGGCAATCTGGTGCAGGCGCTTGCGCAACTCGCGCAACGGCGCCGAACGCGGGAAGGCTGCCAGTGTCAGCGGTGCCGGCTGTCCGCTGGCGCTGGGACGCTGCAGGCCGCGTTTGACGGCAGTCAGCAGCTTCTGCAGCGCAATGGGCTTTTCGAGGTAATCAATGGCGCCGATGCGGGTGGCTTCGACTGCGGTGTCGATGGTGCCGTGGCCCGACATCATCACCACCGGCATGGTCAGCTGACCGTTGGCGGCCCACTCCTTGAGCAACGTGATGCCGTCCGTGTCGGGCATCCAGATGTCGAGCAGCACGAGGTCCGGACGTTTGGCGTTGCGCGCCGCACGCGCAGCGCCGGCGTTCTCGGCCAGCACGACATCGTGCCCTTCGTCGCTGAGGATTTCGGAGAGGAGTTCGCGGATGCCGACTTCATCGTCGACGATAAGAATGTTCGCCATCTGTGCTCTTTACCACGTTTCTGCGTTGCGTTCCGGGATGCTTTCGCCCGCGAGCGGAAACTTCACGGTGACGACGGCGCCGCCCCCCGCTCCGTTCGAGAGCTGGACGTCACCGCCATGCTCGTCGACGATCTTCTTCATGATCGCCAGCCCCAGCCCGGTACCACGGGCCTTGGTGGTGAAATACGGTTCGAACGGGCGGCTCAGGACTTCGGGCGGGAAACCCGGGCCATTGTCACGCCAGTTCAGTTCCACGCGGTCACCGACAACGCGGGTGGTCACCGTGACCTGCGCATTCTCCGTTCCGCTCAGCGCATCCTCGGAATTCTGGAACAGATTATGAATGATCTGCCGGATCTGCGCCGGATCGCCGCCCGCCTGCGGCGCACCGGGGACAAACTCGCAGCGCACCTTGAGCGGTGAGCTCTCGTACAGCCCGAGGACTTCGGCGACCAGTGCGTGCAGGTCTACCGGGACATGCGACGGGCTCTGCGGCCTTGCATAGTCGCGGAAGGCGTTGACGAGGTTCTTCATCGCCTCGACCTGATTGACGATGGTACGGGTGGCGCGCTGCAGGATGGCCTGACCATCCTCGTCGAGGCGGCTCTCCAGCTTGTAGGCCAGCCGCTCGGCAGAGAGCTGGATCGGCGTGAGCGGGTTCTTGATCTCGTGCGCGAGGCGTCTTGCCACCTCACCCCAGGCCGCGGTCCGCTGCGCGCGCACCAGCTCGGAGATGTCGTCGAACACCACCACCATGCCGCCGCCGCTGGACGCCGGCAGGCGGGCACCGTGGATGCGCAGGGTCTGCGGCTCATTGCCGTCACGCACGACCTCGACCTGCTCGTGCCATTCCGCCTGGTTGCGCGCAAAACCATCGAACAGGGCGTCACGGAAGCCGTGCAGGCGGGGCCAGTGCGACAGCGGGATATCCTCGAAGCCTTCCAGTGCGTCTCCGAGGATGTCCACCGCGCCATGGTTGGAGGCGCGCAAGCGACCATCCTCACCGAACGCCAGCACGCCAGCGGAGAGGTTGGCGAGTACGCTTTCCAGATACACCCTCGCGGTTTCCACCGCATGGCGGCTCTTGTCGGTCTGCGCGCGCGCTTCTTCGAGCTGGCGCGTCATCTGGTTGAACGACTGCGTCAGCACACCCAGTTCGTCACGCGCCGGCAAGGCCCGACGGGGGCTGAAGTCGCCCTGCGCGACAGCGCGCGTGCCCTCGGCGAGGATCAGCAGCGGCGCCACCAGGCGGCGGGTCAGCACGAAGGCGACGGCAATCGCACCGAGCAGGGCCAGGAACAGGGTGAGGGTCAGGGTGAGCAGGTAGATCTGGCTCAGTCCGTCCCGCCCGATGACGATCTGCTGGTACTCGCGGTGGGCTTCCTGCACCGCCTCGACGTTGCGCATCAGCGCCGGCGGCACCGGCTCGGTCAGCTGCAGATAGTGCGGCTCCCCGAGCATGCTGCGATCCTGGATCGGCACGACGACCCGGATCATCATGCTTTCGTCATCACGAGCTTCGACCTGCGCATAACGACGCAGCTGACGCGCCTGGCGCAACTGCGTGGAATTGGGCAGGTCAGGAAGCAGACTGCCGACACCGCTGCTGACCGTCGTCACCAACTGTCCGCCCGGCCCGAGCAGGGTCAGCGTGGCCACACCCGAGCGCTCGCGCAAGGCATTGAGCCGGATGGACGAGGCTGCGATGTTGCCGTCGAGTTCGATCGCCACATCGCGCCCACGCTCAACCACCTGATTGACCAGGTGATCAAGCGCGGTCTGCCCCAGCACGATGCCGCCATCGAGGGCGCGCTCGACGCGCACGTCAAACCACGAATCGATGCTGCGCACCACGAAGAACAGGGAAACTGCGTAGAGGATGAGGCCGGGAATGACCGCCATCAGCGCGAACATCAACATCAGGCGGTACTTGATGCGGGAGCCGAAACTGCGCACACGGTACTCGCGCCACAGACGCACCAGCTGCACGAGTACCACGGACGCAAGAATCACCGCGGCAACGCCATTGATGGCGAGTAGTTGCGGGAAGAGGCCGCCAAGCAGGTCGAGGTTGGCGCTGACCGAAGTCAGCAGGAACAGCGAGACCGCGGCGAGTGCCAGGATCAGGGCGATACCGGCGCGCTTCATGGCCGCGGCTCTCCGCTGAACTGCCAGCGCAACCATGGCGTTGCCAGCGTCCATTCGCGACCACCGGTGGCGGTCACCACCAGCAGCTTGGGCAACAGTTCGATCTGATGACGTATGCGCAGGGAAGCACGGTACTCGGCGCCTTCGGTGATGGCCTCGTAGGGCATGACGTACCAGTTGCGCACGCGGGTCATCGTCCGCAAGGCTGCGTCGAGGCTGTCAAAAGTGCGGTGCAGCCCACCGAAGGACAGGCGGTAGCTGCGGGTGACCGCGTGATAGGCGAGGCGATACTGCAGGGCATTTTCCAGCACGGTGCTGTCGAACCACAGCCAGCGCGGCTCCTCGACGATCAACTCGACCGTGAAATGCAGGGAAACGCCACGCTGCAGGGCATCGACAAGGCGGGGGTTGAGGTCGAGCTGGAAGTCGGCATTGACGACATAGCCGTCTTCGCTCGCGATCATTGCGGCCGAGCGCACGGAGGCGTCGGCAAGGGCTGCGGGCGACGCGCCTGCCAGCAGGCAGACGAGCGCCAGCGCCGGCAGGCGCTCACGCAGTCTTGCGCAGCAACGCGTAATAAAAGCCGTCATGCTCGGCATTCGGCAGCAGTTGTAGATCCATCCGGCCATCCAGCGGCAGCCTCTCCACGTCGGGGTGGCGATCGCAGAAGGCTGCGATCTGCGCGCCATTCTCTTCGTCGAAAACCGAGCACGTTGCGTACAGCATTGTGCCACCTGGGGCGAGGCTTGGCCAAAGCGCATCAAGGATGGCTGCCTGCTGCGCGGCAAAGCCGGCGATATCCTCATCGCGGCGCAACCACTTGATGTCCGGATGTCGGCGCACCACGCCGGAGGCGCTGCAGGGCACGTCAGCCAGAATGCGGTCATACGGCATGCCGTTCCACCACGACGCGGGCATGCGCGCATCGCCGACCACGCATTCGGCCTGCAAACCGAGACGGGCCAGATTGCTCTGCACCCTGCCCAGGCGCTTGCGATCCACATCAAGGGCAGTCATGTGTACGCCCGCACGTTCAAGAATGTGTGCGGTCTTGCCGCCCGGCGCCGAGCAGGCATCCAGTACGCGCTCTCCCGGCCGTGCGTCCAGCAACTGTGCCGCGCGCTGTGCGCCGGCATCCTGCACGGACACCAAGCCGCTCTCGAAGTCGGGAAGCTCGCCTACGCCGACGGGTCGGGTCAGCCGCAAACCGTCTTCTCCGATCGGGTATGTGTCGATACCCGCTTGCTGGAGTCGCTGCCGGTAGTCGTCCCGGCCTATCTTCCGCCGGTTCACCCGCAGGCTCATGGGCGGATGGGTGTTTCCTGCGTACAGAACATCCTGCCAGACATCCGGATAGGCGGATTTCACTCTGGCTACCCACCAGTCGGGATGACTCAGCCGGAGTGAATCATCGGCCTGAATGATCGCCTCGAACTCTTCGGAGCGGCGCAAACAGTTGCGCAACACGCCGTTAGCCACACCTCGCAGACCGGGGACGATGGAGGCTACGGCCTGTACAGCCTGATCCACCGTGGTGTGGGCTCGGTCTGGATTGCGCCTCAAGCGATTGATCGCCTGCAACAAGACCGCGTGCACATCGTCGGGCAAAGGCTTGGAGAGCAGGCGATCAAGCACCGCATCGCCTGGGCCGTATTCACGCAGGGTGCTCCATGCAAGATCACGCACCGCTCCGCGTGTGGCAGCGGGCCATTCGGGGTGCTCGCCCAGTAAAGCTTCCCAGCTTTCGGTCAGGTTTCTGCCCTGCAGAACACTGCCAATCAGCCCGGCTCCCTGGCGGAGCGCATAGGCAAGGCTATCCCTTGCGAGATGGACGGAGGCTGTTCCCTGCTTTGAGGGATTGCGGGATTTCTGTTTCACGTGAAACCGTCAGTGAGTTCAGACCGATACAAGGTCATAAGCCATCTTTGCAATCAGCAGCACGACCACGACGAGGAAGATGTGGCGAACGAATCCCGCGCCATGACGCAACGCCATGCGTGACCCAATCACCGCACCCGTCAGGTTGCAGCACGCCATGATCAGACCCGCCTTCCAGAGCAGGTCGACACTGCTTGCGAAGAACGCCAGCGCAGCGAGGTTGGTTGCCACATTGAGTATCTTTGCTGTGGCCGAGGCGTGTAGGAAATCCAGCGAAATGAAACGCACCAACAGGAAGATGAAGAAACTTCCAGTACCCGGCCCGAAGAAGCCATCGTAGAAGCCAACGCACAATGCGATCACAACCGTGATCACAACGTCCCGGTTTGCCAGAGCCGCCTTGCTCACCCCGGTCCCGAAGTCCTTCCGCGCGAAGGTGTAGACCGCCACGAGGACCAGCAATAACAGCACCAACGGCCGCAACAACTCCACCGGCATCCAGGCTACTGCGCGCGCACCGAACCACGCCCCAATCAACGCAGCCGTAGCGCCAGGCAAGGCAATCTTCCACGGAATGCTGACGCGTCTTGAGTACTGGACAGCGGCACTGGTGGTGCCGACGATGCTGGCGATCTTGTTGGTACCGAACAGCGTCGCGGGTGAGGTTGCAGGGAAGGCAGTAAACAGCGCTGGAATCTGAATCAAACCCCCGCCACCGACGACTGCGTCCACGAAACCGGCCATGAATGCGGCAACGGCTATCACCAACAGAACGCCTTCAAGATCCACCGCTCAACGCTCCTGTTTCACGTGAAACCGCTCTACTTGCCGATGCAGAACCGCGAGAAGATGACACCCAGCAGGTCATCGGGCGTGAAAGCCCCCGTGATCTCACCCAGAGCGTCATGCGCCAGCCTCAGCTCTTCTGCGAAAAGCTCCAATACACCGGCCTGGGCATGCGCCGCGGAGACATGATCCTGTGCCCGACGCAAGGCCAGAAGATGTCGCTCCCGTGCGATGAATACATCCTCTCCGGAGGCTTGCCATCCGGCTACCGCCAACAATTCCGATCGGAACAGATCTACGCCTTCACCGTTGCGCGCAGAAAGCCGAATGGTCGGAACGCCGGCACATGTCTCGCGCCGCGCAGCCTCCTGTGTGAGATCGATCTTGTTCACCACACGGATTCTGGGCAGCGACGCCGGCATGCTGGCATCCAACTCGGCATCACCGGCGACATCACTGACATCGCTCAGCAGCACCAGTACATCCGCGTTCTCGATCTCGCGCCAGCTGCGTGCAACACCGATCCGCTCCACCGGGTCATCCGTATCGCGCAAGCCGGCAGTATCGATGATGTGCAAGGGAACACCTTCGATCTGTATGGTTTCCCGCAGCACGTCACGCGTCGTACCGGCAATCTCGGTCACGATGGCGCGCTCATCACCCGCCAGCGCGTTGAGCAAGCTGGACTTCCCGACGTTCGGCCGGCCGGCCAGCACGACCCGCAGACCATCCCGCAAAAGCGCGCCTTGACGAGCCGTACGCAGCACACTCTCCAGATGCGTGGCAATCGACTGCAAACGCTCGAAGGCGCGGGCCTTCTCGAGGAAATCAATTTCCTCCTCAGGGAAATCCAGCGTTGCCTCGACCAGCATGCGCAGATCGACGAGCTCGTCGCGCAACGCTTCGATGCGACGCGAAAACTCACCGCCCAGCGAACGCACAGCCGATCTGGCTGCCTGCTCGGTGGAGGCCTCGATCAGATCGGCGACCGCCTCGGCCTGAGCCAGATCCATGCGCCCGTTCAGAAACGCCCTGCGGGAAAACTCGCCGGGCCCGGCCAGCCGGGCGCCTAGCTCCACGCAGCGGGCCAGCAACATGCGCATCACCACCGGGCCGCCATGCCCCTGCAACTCGAGCACGTCTTCACCGGTAAACGAATGCGGAGCACGGAAATACAGCAACAGGCCCTCATCGAGCACCGTGCCGTCAGCCGCCAGGAAACGAGTGAAGTGCGCGCGACGCGGCTCGGGCGCGTTGTCGCTCAAAGCCTGCGCGAAAGGAAGGAGATTACGGCCGGACACCCGCACGACACCGATTCCCCCGCGACCGGGGGCGGTGGCGATGGCGGCGATCAGGTCACCGCCATCACGGGAAGGCTCGCTTGTACGCTGCGTATCCGTCACCTTCCCGCTCCGTCACGCGGCGCATGAGGCGCGCCGCCCGCACCATCAGACCGGCTTGCCGGCCTTCTTCTGTGCTTCGATCATGCGCGTGATCTGCCACTGCTGTGCGATCGACAGGATGTTGTTGACCACCCAGTACAGCACCAGACCGGACGGGAACCACAGGAACATGACGGTGAACACGAACGGCAGGGCCATCATGACCTTCGCCTGGATCGGATCAGGCGGCGCCGGGTTCAGCTTCATCTGGATGAACATCGTGGCGCCCATCAGCACCGGCAGGATGTAGTAGGGATCCTGCGCGGACAGATCGGTGATCCAGCCCAGCCAAGGCGCGTGGCGCATCTCGACACTGCCCAGCAGCACACAGTACAGCGCGATGAACACCGGAATCTGGATCAGGATCGGCAGGCAGCCCCCGAGCGGATTGATCTTCTCGGTGCGGTACATCTGCATTACTTCCTGCTGCATGCGCGCCTTGTCGTTGCCATACAGCTCCTTGATGCGCTGCATGCGCGGGCCGAGCACGCGCATCTTGGCCATCGACTTGTAGCTTGCCGCCGACAGCGGGAAGAACACCGCCTTGATCAGCACCGTCACGAGAATGATGGCCCAGCCCCAGTTGCCGGTCAGATCGTGGAACCACGACAGCACCCAGAACAGCGGCGCAGCAATGACCGTCAGCCAGCCGTAGTCGACCACCAGACCGAGGCCCTCGGCGATGCCGTCAAGCTGATCCTGCTCCTGCGGGCCGGCATACAGGCGCGTGCCGACGGTAGCGGTCTGCTCCGGCGCGAGTGCCGCAACCGGCATGATTACCCCCGCGGTGTACTGGTCCGGGCCGATCTTGCGCATGTAGTTCTCGCGCTGTACACCGGCTTCGGGCAACCACGCGGCCACGAAGTAGTGCTGCACCATGGCCAGCCAGCCATCACTGGAGCGCGGCACAAACTTGGCCTTGCCCTCATCGATGTCCTCGAACTGAACCTTCTGGAACTTGGCCTCATCGGTATAGACCGCCGGGCCCGTGAAGGTACTGACCCCGAAGACCTCGACTGCCTCGGCCGGACGGCCGTCGCGCGCGAACTGGAAATAGGCGTGGGCCGACACCGCACGATCACTGCGGTTGGTCAGCTCATACTCCATGCCGATGACATAGCTGCCGCGCTCGAAGGTCAACACCTTGGTGACTTCGACCCCCTGGGTATCCAGCGCCTTGAGACGCAGCACCAGCCGATCCTGACCGGCTTCAAGAATCTGGTCGGACTCCGGCAGGGCATACACCGTGCGATGGTTGGGGAGACCGTCACCGATCAGGCCACCCTGAGCGGCATAGGTGTGGCGCATGCCGTCGTCGAAGAGCACGAAGTTGCGTGAGCGGTCCTCGCCGGAAGCGGCATGGCGCTTGAGCTCCATGCGCACGATCTGGCCACCCAGCGCGGATACCTCGGCCTTGACCATGTCGGTCTCGACCGTGATGCGACGCTGCGACGGCGAAGCCTGCGGCGCGCTGGCCTCGGGCACCGCGGCCGGGTCGACGGCCTGGGCGAGGTCGGAGGTCGGCGTGGGAATGGCACCATCGTCCGCTGCAGCAGCAGCACCGGGAGCCATCTGCTGCGCAACCGGGGCCGGAGCGGCGTTGCGACGCTGATCCGACGTCCATGCGTCCCACAGCATGACCAGGGCAAAGGAAAGTACGAGAAAGGCTATGAGGCGGCGCTGATCCATCGGATTTAGTCTTGACTGTGCGAAGGTTTGGAGACGGGATCATACCCGCCCGGATGGAAGGGGTGGCAGCGACCGAGCCTGCGCACGGTCATCCACGTGCCGCGCAAGGCGCCATGTGTCTCGATGGCTTCGCGGGCATACTCGGAACAGGTCGGATAAAAGCGACAGTTACTCCCGAGCAGGGGACTGATCAGAAAGCGGTACGCAGCAATGAGGCCGATCAGCAACCGGGTCATCATCTTGGCAGGCGTTCCAGCAAACGGACGACGTCTTCGTTGATCATGCTGCGCGTCGCCTCCCCAACGGGGGCGGACAGACGCATCACGATATCGACGGCCGGCAGCGTTGCACGTCGCTTGCGGAACTCTTCCCGCACGATGCGCTTGACGAGATTGCGCAGGTTGGCGCGCTTCGCCAGTCGCTTCGCCACCACCACGCCAAGGCGGGCATGCGGCAACTCGTTGGGCCGGTAGTGCAGCATCAGGTAGCGCCCCTTGAGCGCCCGCCGAAAAGCAAAAACGGATGAATACTCATCCGTTTTTCGCAGTCTGCAGACGCCGGGGAAACCTTGTCCGGCGTCTGGTGTGTCAATCACCTCAGACGGCGAGACGGTGACGACCCTTGGCGCGGCGGGCACGGATCACCGCGCGGCCACCACGGGTCTTCATGCGGACCAGAAAGCCATGGGTGCGCTTGCGACGGACGACGGAGGGCTGATAAGTGCGTTTCATTTTGGTTCTGCCGGGTTTGGGTCAAACGCGGTATTTGATTCGATAGAGCCATGTTTGTCAAGCACATTTTTTGGCCCGTGCTGTGGATAAGTCAGGCGCTGCGGGGTTAGAATCCGGGGGTCGTACCTCGTTGCCGCGCCGGCACCATGCAATTGTCCTTCCGGCCTCATCCGCAGCGGGGTTTTTCCAGCATGCCTGGCGTGTTGTGGCAATCCGGTGGCAGCCCGACTGCGGCGCCATCCGCCCTCGCTTTGCATGGAACCGTGAGCCCAGATCGACAAATCCGTGACCCAAGATTTCTGGTCCTTCTGCCTGTCCCGACTCGAGAGCGAGCTGCCGCCCCAGCAGTTCAGCACCTGGATCAAGGCGCTCAAGGCAGATGGCAACCACACCGCCGATACGCCCTCACTGCGTCTGTTCGCACCCAACCGCTTCGTGCTGCAGTGGGTGCGTGAGCGGTACCTGCGGCGCATCGGTGAGCTGGGCGAAGAGTTTCACGGCGAACCCATCGACCTGCAACTGGTACTCCCCAACGTCACCAATGGTGCGGCTGCGCCCGCAGCGGCTGCCCAGGCACCTGCACCCGTAGCCGCTGCAGAGCCCGTTCCCGCCGCACCGCCTGCCAGCGAAGCGCCACGTCGCCGTGTCGCCGAATCCGGCTACGACAAGACACGCCTGAACGGCGACTTCAGCTTCGACAACCTCGTCACCGGCCGCGCCAACGACCTCGCCCGCGCCGCCGCAATGCAGGTGGCCGAGAACCCCGGCACCGGCTACAACCCGCTGTTCATCTACGGCGGCGTCGGCCTCGGCAAGACCCACCTGGTGCACGCCATCGGCAACTCGGTGTACCGTAGCAACCCTTCGGCGGTCATCCGTTACGTGCACGCGGAGGACTATTACGCCGACGTGGTGCGCGCCTATCAGCAGCAGAGCTTCGAGCAGTTCAAGATGTACTACCGCTCGCTCGACCTGCTGATCATCGACGACATCCAGTTCTTCAACCGCAAGACGCGCACGCAGGAAGAGTTCTTCCACGCCTTCAACGCGCTGACAGAGGCCAAGAAGCAGATCGTCATCACCTGCGACACCTACCCCAAGGACATCCAGGGTCTGGAAGACCGGCTGATCTCGCGCTTCGACTGGGGCCTGACGGTGCAGATCGAGCCGCCCGAGCTGGAGATGCGCGTCGCCATCCTGAAGAAGAAGGCCGAAGTGCTGCGCGCGCAGATCTGCGACGACGTTGCCTTCCTCATCGCCAAGAACCTGCGTTCCAACGTGCGCGAGCTCGAAGGCGCGCTGAATAAGGTCGTGGCCTACGCCAATTTCCAGAACCAGCCGATCACGCTGGAGCTTGCCAAGGCTGCGCTGAAGGATCTGCTCAACGCGCACAACCGCCAGCTCACCATCGAGCACATCCAGAAGACGGTGTCCGACTTCTACAAGATCAAGGTTGCCGACATGCATTCGCGCAAGCGCACGCGCGTGATCGCGCGGCCGCGTCAGGTAGCGATGTGGCTGGCCAAGGAACTCACGCCGATGTCGCTGCCGGCCATCGGCGAAGCCTTCGGTGGGCGCGACCACACCACGGTGTTACATGCCTGCCGCACCATCACCGAGCTGCGCCTCGGCGATGCCCAGTTGAATCACGATGTACACGTTCTGACCCAGGTCCTGCGGGGATGAACGAGCCAACCGCCCGCACCCGGCCATTGCAGGCCGGCATCACCAACAACAAAGACGGACGAATCTGACGCCATGCATCTGCTCACCACTACCCGCGACGCCCTGCTCGCCCCGCTGCAGTCGGTCTCGAACATCGTCGAGAAGCGCCACACGCTGCCGATCCTGTCCAACGTGCTGATCGAGAAGCGCGGCGAACAGCTCACCATGCTCGCCACCGACATCGAAATCCAGATCCGCACCACCACGGCCGGCGACCTCGGCGGTGAAGACGCCAACCTCACGGTCTCCGCGCGCAAGCTGCAGGACATCCTGCGCGCGCTGCCGGACGGCGCCGACGTGAACCTCACGCTCGACGACAAGCGCCTCACCGTGAAGGCCGGCAAGAGCCGTTTCGCGCTACAGACGCTGCCCGCCGCCGACTACCCGCGCATGAATCCGCCGGAAGAAGGCGGCGCGCGCTTTGCCGTGTCGCAGAAGGCCTTCAAGCGCCAGCTCGCGCAGGTGGCCTATTCCATGGCGCAGCAGGACATCCGCTACTACCTCAACGGCCTGCTGCTGATCGTCGAAGGCAACGAACTGCGCATGGTCGCCACCGATGGCCACCGTCTGGCCTTTGCTTCCAGCCCCATCGAATCCTCCATCGAGCGCACCGAGGTCATCCTGCCGCGCAAGACCGTCACCGAACTTGCCCGCCAGCTGGCCGACACCGACGACCTGCTGGAAGTCGTGGTGGCCGGCAACCAGGCCCAGTTCCGCTTCGGCCCGACCGAGCTGGTGTCCAAACTCATCGACGGCAAGTTCCCCGACTACGAGCGCGTGATTCCGCAGAACCATCCAAAGCTGGTGGTCTTCGAGCGCGCACCGCTGCTGGCCGCACTGCAGCGCGTGGCCATCCTGACCAACGAGAAATTCCGCGGCGTACGTCTGGTCATCGGTGACGGCGTACTGCGCATCAGCAGCTCCAACACCGAGCAGGAAGAAGCCGTCGAGGAACTCGAGATCGACTTCCACGGCGAGGGTGCCGACATCGGCTTCAACGTCAGCTACCTGCTCGACGTGCTCGGCAACGTCTCGGCCGACACCATCGAATGGCGCTTCAACGACGGCAACTCCAGCGCCCTGCTGACGCTGCCGGGCGACGAGAGCTTCAAGTACGTCGTGATGCCGATGCGCATTTAAGGAAGACGCTCACACTCGCAGACACGTGGTGGCCAACCGGTCGTCACGACGTTGTACCCGGCCCGCTCACGCGGGCCGTTGAACAGAGAAAACCATGTCCGAATTCCAGAACCGCCCGATCAACGAAGACTACGACGAATCCAGCATCCAGCAGCTCGAAGGCCTGGAGGCGGTGCGCAAGCGCCCCGGCATGTACATCGGCGACACCTCCGATGGCACCGGCCTGCACCACATGGTGTTCGAAGTGGTCGACAACGCCATCGACGAGGCACTGGCCGGACATTGCGACGACATCGTCGTCACCATCCACGCCGACAACTCCATCTCGGTCGCCGACAACGGCCGCGGCATCCCGGTCGGCATCAAGATGGACGACAAGCACGAGCCCAGGCGCTCGGCGGCCGAGATCGTCATGTGCGTGCTCCACGCCGGCGGCAAGTTCAACCAGAACAGCTACAAGGTTTCCGGCGGCCTGCACGGCGTCGGCGTGTCCTGCGTCAACGCACTGTCGAAGTGGCTGCGCCTCACCATCCGCCGCGACGGCAAGAAGCATCACCTGGAGTTCCACCGCGGCGTGCCGCAGGACCGCGTGATCGAGCTGGTCAACGGCATCGAGACCAGCCCGATGCGCGTGATCGGTGACGCCACCAAGCGCGGCACCGAGGTGCACTTCCTCGCTGACGAGGAAATCTTCGGCGACATCGAATTCCACTACGACATCCTCGCTCGCCGTCTGCGCGAGCTGTCCTTCCTGAACAACGGCGTGGCAATCCGCCTGGTCGACCAGCGCACCGGCAAGGAAGAAAACTTCGCCTTCGCCGGCGGCGTGAAAGGCTTCGTCGAGTACATCAACCGCTCGAAGACGACCCTGCACCCGTCGATCTTCTACGCCGAGGGCGCGACCCGCATCCCCACGCCCACCGGCGAGGCCGAACTCACCGTCGAAGTCGCCATGCAGTGGAACGACTCCTACGCCGAGCAGGTGCTGTGCTTCACCAACAACATCCCGCAGGCCGACGGCGGCACCCACCTCACCGGCCTGCGCGCGGCGATGACGCGCATCATCAACAAGTACATCGAAGAAAACGAGATCGCCAAGAAAGCCAAGGTCGACATCACCGGCGACGACATGCGTGAAGGCCTCGCCTGCGTGCTGTCGGTGAAGATGCCCGACCCCAAGTTCGCCAGCCAGACCAAGATGAAGCTGGTGTCCTCCGAAGCCCGTCCGGCGGTGGAGGAGGTGGTGGCCAACAAGCTCTCCGACTTCCTGCTCGAGAACCCCATCGACGCGCGCACCATCTGCGGCAAGATCGTCGAAGCCGCCCGTGCCCGCGACGCCGCCCGCAAGGCGCGCGAGATGACGCGCCGCAAGGGCCTGCTCGACGGCGTCGGCCTGCCCGGCAAGCTTGCCGACTGCCAGGAGAAGGACCCCGCGCTGTGCGAGATCTACCTCGTCGAGGGTGACTCCGCCGGCGGCTCCGCCAAGCAGGGCCGCGACCGCAAGTTCCAGGCCATCCTGCCGCTCAAGGTCAAGATCCTCAACGTCGAGAAGGCGCGCTTCGACAAGCTGCTGCAGAGCCAGGAGATCGCCACCATGATCACCGCGCTCGGCACCGGCATCGGCAAGGACGACTACAAGCCCGAGAAGCTGCGCTACCACCGCATCATCATCATGACCGACGCCGACGTCGACGGCGCCCACATCCGCACCCTGCTGCTGACCTTCTTCTACCGTCAGATGCCGGAGCTGGTCGAGCGCGGCCACATCTACATCGCCCAACCGCCGCTCTA
>JAJLLM010000069.1:0-1796 GCA_033837965.1 Pseudazoarcus pumilus | reverse complement strand
TTGACGAAGAAGGTGTTGTAGCAATCCGCTTCGGCGACACGGAAGCGCTCTTCGGCAGCCTCCCGCATCTTCTCACCCTGTTCGATCATGGCGCTCGCACGCTCGAGCACGTCATTCGATTCGCTTGCTTGCGCAAACAGGGCTTGGGACAACAACACGGCGAGAATAAGGCGTTTGGGCATCATGGATCCGTCATACAGTGGGACCAAGGCGCAGGCGATGCGCCCGGGACGGGGTTACGAACGTCCAAGGCCGATAGAATACCGCCTTTGTAAGCAAATGAATGCCGCCAAGTGATCCAGTTACGCAACTTACGTCTCACCCGGGGCGCCAGAATCCTGTTCGAGGGCGCCTCCCTGCAGATCCATGCCGGCTGGCGCGTCGGCCTCACCGGCGCCAACGGCAGCGGCAAGTCCAGCCTGTTCGCGATGCTGCGCGGTGAGTTGCATCAGGATCAGGGCGACCTCGACATTCCGGCCGCCTGGGTGGTCGCCCACGTGGCACAGGAAACCCCCGCGCTGGCGCGTTCGGCCCTCGACTACACGCTCGACGGCGATGCCGAATTGCGCAACGTGGAAGCCGCGCTCAGTGAGGCCGAAGCGGCCCACGACGGCACGCGCATCGGTGAATTGCACGCCCGCCTGGGCGAGATCGACGGCTATGCCGCGCCGGCCCGGGCCTCAGCGCTGCTCGACGGTCTCGGCTTCACCCAGGGCGATCTGCAACGCCCGGTGTCCGACTTTTCCGGCGGCTGGCGCATGCGCCTAAACCTCGCACAGGCGCTGATGTGCCGCTCCGACCTGCTGCTGCTGGACGAACCCACCAACCACCTCGACCTCGACGCAGTGATCTGGCTCGAGCAGTGGCTGGCAGCCTACCCCGGCACGCTGGTGCTGATTTCGCACGACCGCGACTTCCTCGACGCCTGCGTCAGCCACGTACTGCACATCGAGCAGCAGCGCGTGACGCTGTACACCGGCGGCTACTCCGATTTCGAACGCCAGCGCGCCGAGCGGCTGGCACAGCAGCAATCGATGTTCGAGCGCCAGCAGCGCGAGATTGCGCACATGGAAGACTATGTGCGCCGCTTCCGCGCCAAGGCCACCAAGGCGCGCCAGGCGCAGAGCCGCATCAAGGCGCTGGAGCGCATGGAGCGCATTGCCGCGGCGCACGTCGATTCGCCCTTCACCTTCTCCTTTCGCGACGCCCCGCCGGCACCCGACCCGCTGCTGCAGATCGAGGACGGTGCGGTGGGCTATGGCGACAAGACCATCCTGTCCGGCCTGAAGCTGCAGCTGCGCCCCGGCGAGCGGGTAGGTCTGCTGGGCCGTAACGGCGCGGGTAAATCGACGCTGATCAAGCTGCTCGCCAATCAACTCAGGCTGGCCGAAGGCACGCGCAGCGAAGGCAAGGGACTGGTCACCGGCTACTTCGCCCAGCATCAGCTCGAAACCCTGCGTCCGGACGAATCTGCGCTACAGCACATGTTGCGGCTCGACCCGGCGGTGCGCGAGCAGGATCTGCGCGACTACCTCGGCGGCTTCGACTTCCGCGGCGACGGCGTGGGAGGCACCTCCACCCCGGCGACCTCCCCCTGCGGCCCGTTCTCCGGCGGCGAGAAGACACGGCTGGCGCTGGCCATCCTGATCTGGGGGCGCCCCAACCTGCTGCTGCTCGACGAACCGACCAACCACCTCGATCTGGAGATGCGCCACGCCTTGACGCTCGCGCTGCAGGACTTCGACGGCGCGATGGTGCTGGTGTCGCACGACCGCGCGCTGCTGCGCGCCACCTGT
>JAJLLM010000068.1:0-8177 GCA_033837965.1 Pseudazoarcus pumilus | reverse complement strand
GCGTGCAGATGTGTTTGATTACATCGAGCGCTTCTACAATCCGCGCCGACGCCACTCGACCCTCGGCTACCTCAGTCCGATACAGTTCGAGGAGGCTCAAAAAGCTTAGGTTCGTGTCAACCGAACCGGCAGCAGGCCATTGAGTCGTCCGTTTGGGAGGGTTTTCACATGGCTTCAGGTGAGCTGGCTGTGCAGACGGCGTCGCCCAGGGTTGCGATCCTGCTCTGCACCTACAATGGTGCGGGCTTCCTTGGGGAGCAGCTCGATTCCATTGAGGACCAGACGCACTCCAACTGGGAGGTATGGGCGTCCGACGACGGCTCTACCGACGACACCCTTGCCCAGCTTGCTGACCGCCGGGCCCAATGGCCGGAAGGTCGCCTGCATGTCGTTGCTGGCCCGCAGCGCGGTTTTGCGGCCAACTTTCTTTCGCTCGCCTGCCGCTCCGAGATTGAGGCAGACTACTTCGCCTTCTGCGACCAGGACGACGTATGGGAAGCTGACAAACTGAAGCGCGCCGTAGATTGGATCAAATCCGTGCCGACCGACGTGCCGGCGCTGTACTGCGCCCGCACCCGTCTGGTTGATGTAGAAGGGCGCGAGATCGGCCTCTCGCCGTTGTTCTCCCGTGAGCCCGGTTTCGGTAACGCGCTGGTGCAGAGTCTTGGGGGTGGCAACACGATGCTCCTCAACAATGCTGCACGTGATCTGTTATGCCTGGCCGGTCCCGGGGTGCAGGCTGTTGCGCACGACTGGTGGGCTTACATTCTCGTCAGTGGTTGTAGAGGCCGAGTGCACTACGATCCGTATCCCGTGATTCGCTATCGCCAGCACGGGGGTAATCTCATCGGACGTAACTCCGGGTTGCGGGCCAATCTTGCTCGGGCAAGCATGTTGATCAAGGGGCGCTTCCGAGGCTGGAATGAACGCAATCTTGATGCATTGGAATGCGTTCGGATGCCATTGCCATTTACCAACGAAGCGAAGATGCTTGTAGAAGACTTTCGCAACTTGCGCAAATGCTCGGGGCTAAGTGCGGTGCGTGGCTTGCGTGGGAGCGGTATCTACAGACAGACGCGCGTTGGAAATCTTGGATTGGTCTTTGCCGCGCTTTTGGGAAGGCTCTAAATCATGAGTGGTTCAGGCCAGCTCACTGCGTGATGCTCTGATTGCGCATGGAGTCGCTAGGGTTCTACCCCGTTTCCACGGACGGTTTTAAAAGGGCTGAAAACTTCTTGTCCTGCTTGACTACTCTACGTCGCATTCTCGGGTTGTGGAACCGTTCGATGTAGTCGAACAGATCCGCCCTTGCTTCATCGAGAGTTCGATACAACTGATGGCTGACGCGCTCGCGCTTGAGCATCCCGAAGAAACCCTCGCAGGCGGCATTGTCACCACAATGGCCCACTGCACTCATGCTGCAGATCAGCGTATTGCGGCTGAGGAAACGCTGGTAGTCGCCGCTCACGAATTGACACCCACGGTCCGAATGCAGAATCACTGACCAGCCGCGCTGGCGCTGCCAGACCGCCATCTCGGCTGCGCGAATCACCATGTGGCGGTCCTGCCGGTGGTGCATTGACCAGCCGATCACCAGTTTGCTGTACAGATCGAGCACCACGCACAGGAACAACTTTCCTTCTTGCGTCGCGATCTTGGTGATGTTGGTCACCCACTTGCCCTCATACATGCGCGGCGCGCCAATCACGCCGCGACTGTCTTCGTGAATCTCGCGAATACGGCTCAGCAGGCGCACATGCTCCTGAGCACGTAGGCTGGGTATGCGCCCGTCCCAGGCGTAGTAACCGCTGGGGGAAACCTGCAGACAGCGGCACATCAACCGTACCGGGTACTCGTTGCGGCAGCGCCGGATCATCTCGTACCGTTTGATGATGCCTTGGCGAAGTACGCTGCCGCGTCTCTTAAAAATCCCGTTCCTTGGTAACCCGCGCCAACTCGCGCTTGAGGCGGGCCACCTCCTCATCGCGCGGGCTGCCGGTGCCCGAAAAAACCTTCTTGCCGACGGCCTCTGCCTCCCGCACCCACCGGGAAAGTACGTTCTGGCCGACCCCGATCTCCATGGCTATCTGCCGGCAGCTAGTGTCAGATCGACGAACCAGTTCGACCGCTTCCCGTTTGAACTCGGGGCTGTACTTCTTGCGCTTGGACATGAACACTCCTCATGGCTCTTACAAGCCTGCTCGAAAGTGTCCGTGATGACGGGGTAGAGCCCGCCCTGCGGTGCGCGCCGTATCGTCGCCTTGTCTTTCACCAGCCGCATTACCTAGGTCGGTTCTTCCGATGCAGCGGAGCAGGCGGTTGCCGCTCGTCTTGCCGAGGCCGAGGAGCAGGTTGCGCGCTGGTGTGATCGGCACGGCATCGAGCTGGTGATCCTGCGGCCTACGGGTTGGGTGCTGACCGCAACGTGGGCGACATTGCCCGTTTCGTGCGGAGCTTCGGGTCCTTTCCGGTCCTCGGGGCGGCGGTGGGCTGGCGTCAGCCGGTGCATGCCGATGATGTTGCGGCGGCGTGCGTGGCGGCCCTGAGCGCGCCGGTCGCCGGGCGTGCCTGCAACCTGTCGGGCCGGGAGGCGCTGAGCTACCGCACAATGGTCGAGCGCGTGTTTGCGGCGCTTGGCCGTCCGCCGCGTGTCGTTTCCGTGCCGGTCGGGCTGCTGCGCGTGGCGGTTCCGCCGGCGCGTTTTCTGCCGCGCTATCGGCACCTGACGTTGGAAATGCCCTACCGCATGAACCGCGATCTGGTGTTCGATCATGCCGATGCGACGCGTGATCTGGGTTTCGCGCCGCGTGCCTTCGCGCTGTCTGCGGACGATATTTCACCCTCTGTGTTGTAACAGGCCCTTTCACGCATTCCGCCTTCGTACTACGATGCCACATGGCTGGAATCGGCCTGCAGGGCGCGAGAGCCCTTGGTCTCCGGGCTTGGCCGATGAATGGTTGTGAAGCCTGTGCATGCCGGATGCGTGTCTGTCCGGCGCGATCGAATACTTGTTGAGAGGAGATTTGCCATGAAGTTTGTGAAACTTGCACTGCCCGTCGTTGCGATCGTGTTTGCGGCCGGTTGCGCGTCGACCCAGGACATGGATCGCCTGCGTGCCGATGTCGAGGAACTGAAGGCGGCGACGGCGGCCAACGCCGAGTCGGCCAAGGCCGCCAATGACGCGGCTGCCGTGGCGACCAAGCAGTCGCAGCAGGCTGCGGCAGTGGCCCTCAACGCTGATCAGGTGAGCCAGGCTTCGGCGCAGGACGCGGCGGCTTCGCGTGCGGCCAGCGAGGCTGCGGCGGCGGACGCCAAGGCGTCGAGCGACGGTGCGCTGGCTGCGGCGAAGGAAGCCGAGTCCATCGCCTACGATGCCAAGTCGGTGGCCTACAAGCTGCGTTCGGATCTGGTCAGCAAGGACGTGATCCCGAGCGAGTCCGAGAAGGCCGCTGCCGGTACCAAGTAATCCGGCCCCGCGTCGGTGAAGCCGTGGCATGGCAACATGCCACGGCTTTTTTGTGCCCAAAATGCGGCGGAATGCCTGATTCCATGCGGTATTTGCCTGCATGGGGGGTGATATAATGCCTCGTCTTTCCGCCCCGTTCCCCGCATGCAGCTCTATGCCCTCGGCCTGAATCACCTCACTGCGCCGCTTGCCATCCGCGAGCGCGTGGCGTTTCGGCCTGACCGGCTGGGGGATGCGCTGCACGACCTGACCCACGCCGGGCCGGTGCGCGAGGCGGCGATCCTCTCGACCTGTAATCGCACCGAGCTGTATTTCGCGGCGGAGCAGCCGCAGGTGGCGGCCGACTGGCTGGCGGGTTTTCACCAGCTGCCGCTGGCTGAGGTGTCTCCCTATCTGTACGCCTATCCGCAGCGCGATGCGGTGCGCCATGTGTTCCGTGTGGCGTCCGGGCTGGATTCCATGGTGCTGGGTGAGCCGCAGATCCTGGGACAGGTGAAGGAGGCCGCGCGTTGCGCCGAAGAAGCCGGCACGCTCGGGACCCTGCTGCACAAGCTGTTCCAGAACACCTTCGCGGTGGCCAAGGAAGTGCGGTCGACGACCGCCATCGGTGCCAACGTGGTGTCCATGGCGGCGGCTGCGGTGCGCTTGTCGGAGCGCATTTTCGACAATCTTTCGAGCCAGCGTGTGCTGTTCATCGGCGCGGGCGAGATGGTGGAGCTGTGCGCGGCGCACTTCGCCGCGGCCAAGCCGGCGTTGATGGCGGTGGCCAACCGCACCGAGGCGCGCGCGCAGGTGCTGGCTGGGCGCTTCGGTGCCGAAGTCATGCGGCTGGATGCCATCGCCGACGCCTTGCCGCGTTTCGACATCGTGGTGTCCTGTACGGCCGCGCCCTTGCCCATTGTCGGCCTCGGCATGGTCGAGCGGGCGGTCAAGGCGCGTCGCCACAAGCCCATGGTGATGGTCGATCTGGCGGTGCCGCGCGACATCGAGCCGGAGATTGCCAAGCTCGACGACGTGTTCCTGTACACCGTGGATGACCTTGCGCAGATCGTGGACGCCGGGCTGGAATCGCGTCAGCAGGCGGTGGTGGAGGCCGAGGGCATCATCGACCAGCGTGTGGACGGCTTCCTGCACTGGATGCAGGCGCGCGAGGCGGTGCCGACCATCCGCGCCCTGCACAGCCACGCCGAGGCCATGCGCGCAGCGGAGCTGGAGCGGGCGCGTCGCGCACTGGCGCGTGGCGATGACCCCGAGGCGGTGCTCGAAGCGCTCTCGCGCGGCCTCGCGCGCAAGCTGCTGCACGCGCCGGTGCACTACATCAACCGTGCCGACGGTGAGCAGCAGGCCGACGCCAGCCGCGTGGTCCGCAGCATTTTCAACCTCGACGGGCAGGACTGAACGCTGGTTCCATGAAGCAGAGCATCCGCGACAAACTCGAACACCTTGCGATTCGGCTCGAAGAGCTCGACCGCGAGCTGGCTTCGGGCGATGTCGAATCCATCCGCGCCCTGGGGCAGGAGCGCGCCGAGATCGAGCCGGTGGTGGCGCTGTATCAGGACTACGTGCAGACCGAGCGCGACACTGCCGGTGCGCGCGAGATGCTGGCCGATCCGGAGATGCGTGAGTTGGCTGAGGGAGAAATCGCTGCCGGCGAAGCGCGCATCGAAGCGCTGGAGGCCGATCTGCAGCGCGCCCTGCTGCCGCGCGATCCGGACGACGGCCGCAACCTGTTCCTCGAAGTGCGTGCGGGCACCGGCGGGGACGAAGCGGCGCTGTTTGCCGGCGACTTGCTGCGCATGTACACGCGTTACGCCGAGCGTCAGCGCTGGAAGGTCGAGATCGTCTCGGCCAGCGAATCCGATCTGGGTGGCTACAAGGAAGTCATCGCGCGCATTGCCGGGCAGGGCGCCTACGCCAAGCTCAAGTTCGAATCCGGTGGTCACCGCGTGCAGCGCGTCCCGGTGACCGAAACGCAGGGGCGCATCCACACCTCGGCGTGCACCGTGGCGGTGATGCCGGAGGCGGACGAGATTGCCGAGGTCGCCATCAATCCGGCCGACCTGCGCATCGACACCTTCCGCGCCTCCGGTGCGGGCGGGCAGCACATCAACAAGACCGACTCGGCGGTGCGCATCACGCACCTGCCCACCGGTATCGTGGTGGAGTGCCAGGACGACCGCAGCCAGCATCGCAACAAGGCGCAGGCCATGAGCGTGCTGGCCGCGCGCATTCACGACCAGCAGGTGCGCGCGCGTCAGTCGGCCGAGGCTGCCACGCGCAAGAGCCTGGTCGGCAGCGGCGACCGCTCCGAGCGCATCCGCACCTACAATTTTCCGCAGGGGCGGGTGACCGACCACCGTATCAACCTCACGCTGTACCGTCTGGATGCCGTCATGGAAGGCGAACTGGATGAGCTGCTCGACGCGCTGACGCTGGAGCATCAGGCCGACCAACTGGCCGAACTGGCGGGGGAGGCATGATCGACGCGTCGATTCCGGATGTTGCCGGCGCATTGGGCTGGGCGCGCGAGCGCATCGAACTGGCCGAGGCGCGCATCCTGCTGCGCCGCGTGCTGGGCTGCACGGCCGCGCGGCTGGTGGCGCATCCCGAGGCGCCGCTGCAGGACGCCGAGTGGGAGGAGTTCCGCCAGGTCGTCACGCGCCGCGCCTCCGGCGAGCCCATTGCCTACCTCACCGGCGAGCGCGAGTTCTTCGGTTACAGCCTGGTCGTTACGCCGGCGGTGCTGATTCCACGCCACGAGACCGAGCTGCTGGTGGAGCTGGCGATTGCGCATTTCAGCGGCCGTCCCAAGGCGCGCGTGCTGGATCTGGGCACCGGCAGCGGTGCGCTCGCCGTGGCGATTGCCAAGGAACTGCCCGAGCCCGACGTGACCGCGGTTGACCGCTCGCGTGAAGCCCTGCTGGTGGCCATGACCAACGCCGCGCGTCTGCGCGTGTCGGTGTCCTTCGTGGTGAGCGACTGGTTCTCGGCGCTGGAAGGCGACCGCTTTGACCTGATCGTGGCCAACCCGCCCTACGTCGCCTCGGCCGATCCGCATCTGGCCGAGGGGGACGTGCGTTTCGAGCCGCAGACGGCGCTGGTTTCCGGCCCCGAAGGGCTGGATGACATTGCCGGCATCGTCGCGCATGCGCCGTATCACCTGGAAGCGGGCGGCTGGATCTTCATCGAGCACGGCTATGACCAGGCTCATCGCGTGCGCGGCCTGCTGGCCGATGCAGGCTTTGCGGGCATCGCTTCGTGGCGCGATCTCGGCGGCATCGAGCGTGTTTCGGGCGGGCAGTGGCTGGGGCGCGGTGGCGCCCGGCGGCTTGACGCACCTCAGCGCGATTCATAGAATATCCGACCAATTGACTCGGGCATTCGCCCGTCGGGAAGCCACACATGGACATGCAGGAATTCATTCGCGAACAGATCAACACCCACCCGGTGGTGCTCTTCATGAAGGGCACGCCGCAGTTTCCGCAGTGCGGTTTTTCCTCCACCGTCATCCAGGTGCTGAAGCAGTCCGGCCTGACCAAGGTTGCGGCTTTCAACGTGCTGGAGAGCGACGAGCTGCGTCAGGGCATCAAGGAGTTCTCGAACTGGCCGACCATCCCCCAGCTGTACATCAAGGGTGAGTTCGTCGGTGGCTGTGACATCGTCAAGGAACTGTTCGAGACCGGCGAACTGCAGCCGATGCTGGCTGCTGCCGATCCGGAAGGTGCCGCGCCGCAGGCCTGAAGCCTCGCACGCAAGTAAAAAGGCCGCTCCCCGGAGCGGCCTTTTTCATTGGCTGCGCGTGCCCAGTTCGTGATCGAGCTTGCTGACCAGCCGCTCGGCTTCGCGCAGGTAGCTGCGGCCGAACAGGTTGAGGTGGTTCAGCACGTGGTACAGCGCATACAGCGGCTTGCGTGTCTCGAAGCCGTCGTTGAGCGGCCAGGCCTTGCGGTAGGCGGCGTAGAAGGCCGGCGGGAAACCGCCGAAGAGTTCGGCCATGGCCAGGTCGGATTCGCGGTCGCCGCGATACACGGCCGGGTCGAACAGCGCCGGCTGGCCGTCGGCGGTCATGGCGGCGTTGCCGTGCCACAGGTCGCCGTGCAGCAGGCTGGGCTGCGGGCGGTAATCGAGAAAAAGGCCGGCCAGGCGCTCGATCACGCGCGCGCCGTGGCGCTGCAACTCCCCGGTGAAGCCGTTCTCGCTGGCGCGCAGCAACTGCGGGGCGAGGCGGCGCTGGGCGAAGAACAGCGCCCAGTTTTCGCTCTGCGTGTTGTCCTGCGGGTTGTGTCCGATGAAGTTGTCGCGCCCCCAGCCGAACTGTTCGCCGACATGCTGATGCAGTTCGGCCAGCGCCTCGCCCATGCGCGCGCCTTCTTCGGCGGAGCCGAGCGGGGAGAGTTCGAGGTGTTCCAGTACCAGGCAGGCGCCGTCTTCGTCCGCGCCCAGCGCAATCACCGCCGGCACGCGTACCGCGCCGGTCTCGGCCAGCGCGGCGAGGCCATCGGCCTCGGCCTCGAACAGCTCGCGGCTGTCGGCCGGGCCGTGCTTGACGAAGTAGCGCTGTCCGCCGCCAGCAACGCTCAGCGCGCGGTGCGTGTCGCCGCCCGAGACGGCGCGCGAATCGGTGATGCGGAAGGCGTTGCCGGTAGCCTCGCGGATGGCGCGTTCGACGCGCGTGAGCGTGCCGAGCGCGTTCATGGCCTCAGCCCTGCAG
>JAJLLM010000067.1:0-26769 GCA_033837965.1 Pseudazoarcus pumilus | reverse complement strand
GAGGACAACACCGGACGCTTCCAGCGCTATCAGGTCAAGCTGGTGGTGGACAACGCCGAGACCAAGGGTGCGCCCATCGTGTATGAGGACAACCCCGGCTTCGGCAACCTGATCGGTCGCATCGAGCACCTGGTGCACATGGGCAACCAGGTGTCGAACTTCCAGATGATCCGTGCCGGTTCGCTGCATCGCGCCAACGGGGGCTTTCTGATCCTCGACGCCGAGCGCCTGTTCGCCCAGCCCTACGCCTGGGACGGCCTCAAGCGCGCGCTGCGCAGCGGCGAGATCCGCATCGAGCCGCCGGCCGAGGCGCAGGGCTGGAGTGCGCCGGTCACGCTGGAACCGCAGCCGGTGCCGTGCAAGCTCAAGGTAGTGCTGATCGGCAGCCGCGAGGTGTTCTACCTGCTCAACGAGCACGACTCGGACTTTGCCGAGCTGTTCAAGGTGGCGGCTGATTTCGACGACGAGATGCCGCGCACGCCGCAGAACGTCAAGTACTACGCGCATCTGCTGGCCATGCTTGGCCGCAATGCCAAGCTGATGCCGTTCCGCCGCGATGCGGTGGCGCGGCTGATCGAACAGGGCGCGCGCTACGCCGAGGACGCCGCCAAGCTGTCGCTGTACACGCGGCGGGTGGGCGATCTGATGCGCGAGGCCGATTTCCACGCCCGCGAAGCGGGGCTGGAAGTGGCCGGGCGCGAACACGTGGACTGGGCGATTGCCGCGCGTGCGCGACGCTTCGGCCGCTACGCCGAGCGCGTGATCGAATCGATCGTCGAGGGTTCGACGCTGATCTCCACCGACGGACAGCGTGCCGGTCAGGTGAACGGGCTGGTGGTGGTCGAACTGGGCGGCGAGCATTTCGGCCACCCGGTGCGCATCACCGCCACGGCGCGCCTGGGCGACGGCGAGGTGGTCGATATCGAGCGCGAGACCGAACTCGGCGGCGCCATCCACAGCAAAGGCGTGATGATCCTCACCGCCTTCCTCGCCGCCCGTTACGCGCGCAACCGGCCGCTGTCGGTATCGGCCAGTCTGGTGTTCGAGCAGAGCTACGGCATGGTCGAGGGCGACTCGGCCTCGATGGCCGAGCTGTGCGCGCTGCTGTCGGCGCTGGCGGACGTGCCGCTGAAGCAGAGTCTCGCCATCACCGGCTCGGTGAACCAGTTCGGCGAGGCGCAGGTGATCGGCGGCGTGAACGAAAAGATCGAAGGCTTCTTCGACCTGTGCGCGATGCGCGGCCTGACCGGCGAGCAGGGCGTGCTCATCCCGGCGGCCAGCGTGCGCCACCTGATGCTGCGCGAGGACATCGTGGAGTCGGTGCGACGCGGCACCTTCCACATCCATACCATCGAGACGGTGGATGACGCGATGTCACTGCTGACCGGCCTGGAATCCGGCGAGCCGGACGCCAAGGGCGTGCTTGCCAAGGGCACGATCAATCACCGCGTGGCGCTTGCGCTGGAGGCCATGGCGGCCGCGCAGAGCGCCTATCAGAGCGGTC
Organism: Pseudazoarcus pumilus; assembly: GCA_033837965.1. Lineage (GTDB taxonomy): Bacteria > Pseudomonadota > Gammaproteobacteria > Burkholderiales > Rhodocyclaceae > Pseudazoarcus > Pseudazoarcus pumilus_A. The sequence continues at coordinate 25,265 of JAJLLM010000067.1, read as the reverse complement.
AGGGCGGGGAAGGGCAGGATCAGCGGCGGGTGCGGCGCGGTCAGCGCTGAAGCCTGACCGGCGTTTGCCCGCAGCAGGAGTCAGCGGCGACGCTTGGCCGGCGGCGCACCGGCCGAGCCGGTCGCGCCAGGCGGGCGGCCCGGCAGGTGGCGGAAGGTGATGCGACCCTTGGTCAGGTCGTAGGGCGACATCTCCAGCGAGACGTTGTCGCCAGCGATGATGCGGATATGGTGCTTGCGCATCTTGCCGCCCGAGTAGGCGATCAGGTTGTGTCCGTTGTCGAGCGTCACGCGATAGCGGCCGTCCGGCAGCACTTCGGTGACGGAACCCTGCATTTCGATCAGTTCTTCCTTGGCCATCTGGTTTCCTCGTTGTGTCCGCCGTGTGTGGTGGCAGACGATAGCGGGCGGGCCGGCGCGTGTGGCGCCAGGCAAAACCCGTCGGTGAACCGCGGGTTGCGGCTCGAACCTGGTGTGGATGCGGACGGGAGCCGGTGGCGTCCCGAGAGAGATGCCGGCCGAACGACCCAGCCGGCTCACATGGTGCGAGGCGGCGATTATAGCACGCTCGCCGGCGCGTTCCGCCGAGGTCTCAGGGGCGCGCTGCCGACAGTGAATGCAGGCGCTGACGCACCGCCTCGGCCAGTTCGAACACCGCCATCGCATAGAAGCTGCTGCGGTTGTAGCGCGTGATCACGTAGAAGTTGCGGTAGCCGACCCAGTACTCCGTGTCGGCGTCGGGGGTGGGCAGGTCGAAGACGGTGGCGAGATCGGGCCTGAATTCGCCCGAGATGGGGCCGATGCCGCGCTGGCGCAGGGCGTCGGTGTGGAGGGAGGGCTCGATGCCGGCGGCGATCAGCGGCGCGACGTCCAGATCCGGCGGCAGGTAGATGCGTTGCGCTACCGGCTCCCCGCTGCGCCAGCCGTGTACAGCGAAGTAGTTGGCGATGCTGCCGATGGCGTCGACCGGGTTGGCGTCGAACTCGATACGACTGTCGCCGTCGAAATCCACCGCGTAGCTGCGCACGCTGCTGGGCAGGAACTGTGGGTAGCCCAGCGCGCCGGCATAGGAGCCGGAGTAGCTGAAGGGGTCGCGGTTCTGCTCGCGTGCCAGCAGCAGCAGGTTTTCCAGTTCGCGGCGGAACAAGGGCGCGCGCGGCGGGTAGTCGAAGGCCAGCGTGGCGAGCGCCGAGACGGTCTCGAAATTGCCGGTGTAGCTGCCGTAGTTGGTTTCGATGCCCAGAATCGACACGATGAATTCCGGCGGTACGCCGTACCTGGCGCTGGCGGCCTCGACGGTGTCGCGGTGAGCCAGCCAGAAGCTGACGCCCTCGTCGATGCGCCGGTCGGTGAGGAAGCGCGAACGGTAGCGCTGCCAGGAGCGCTGGCCGGGCTCGGTGGGCGGGCGGATGAGTTCGATGACACGTTCGATGCGGCTGGCCTGACCGAGCACGGCTTCCAGTTCTCCGGCCGAGAAGCCGTGACGCTGCTGCATGTCGCGCATGAAATCGCGTGCTTCGTTGTGGTCGATGTAGGAGGCGCTGGCGCATGGCGGCAGCAGACAGATGAGTGCGGTGACAACTGCGCGGCGGAGCTGAAGCGTCATTGCGGAGAAAACTCCCGGATGCGGTGGGCCAGTTCACGGGTTCGGGCGGGGGTGTCGGCAGCGGCCGCACCGTAGCGCAAGCGCGCGTAACTGCGGGCGATGGCGCGCACGCGCGCCGCATTTGGCGGGCTTTCCCGTGCGATGCGTTCAGCGTAATCGATGGGGCCTTCGGATGGCAAACGGGCCAGTCCGTGGCGCGCCATGCGCTTGCAGAAGCGGTGCCACATGCGGTCCAGTGCGTCGCCCTGCGGACGCCGGTGGAGCGCCCACGCCAGCAGGGCCGCAAGCAGCAGGGATATGGTCCCGACCAGCGTCAGCAGCAGAGTGCGCAGTTCGGCGCCATCCAGCCCCAGGTGTGACAGCAGGTCACGCTGACGCTGCTGATTGAAACCGATGACATTGATGTCCCAGGCGTTGGCAAGGGCCTCCCAGCGATCCCGCATGTCACGCATTACCTGAGCGACGACACCGCTGCGCATCATGAAGGGGCGCGTGTCGCTGTCCGGCAGTGCGTTCGACAGCCCGCGTTCGATGCGGTCCGGGGCGGCCAGTGCGGTCGGGTCGACGCGCAGCCATCCGCGATCCTCGATCCAGACCTCGACCCAGGCATGTGCATCGGACTGCCGGATGACCATCGTGCCGTCGAAGCGATTGATGGTGCCTCCCTGATAGCCCGTGACGACGCGCGCCGGAATGCCGGCCGCGCGCATCATGACGGCGAAGGCGGAGCTGAAGTGCTCGCAGAAGCCGAGTCCGGTGTCGAAGAGGAATTCGTCCACCGGTTCGTCGCCGAGCAACGGCGGCGACAGTGTGTAGGTCAGGTTCTGGTCGCGCAGGAACAGCAGGGCACGATCAACGATGGTCTGGGCATCGCCTGCATTGGCGGAGAGCTGGGCCATCAGGGCGCGTGTTCGTGGGCTCGACTGCGGCGGCAACTGGCGTGCGTTGGCGAGTTCGAAAGCGGGGTCATTCAGTCCTACCGGCGTCTCGGGGTAGGCACTCAGCACCATGCGTGTGCGTCGTGTCACAGGCCGGTCCGCCAGTAGCCGCAGGTCGCTGGCGTGACTGATTCCGGACTGTGCCGTCGTGCCGGGAAAGTCGAGTGCCAGCAAGAGGCGCTGATTGTGCGGTTCAACCGTACTCACGTAGTCGTAGCGTGAGCCGCGCACGGCATACGGCGGGCTTCTGCTGGCCAGTGTTTCGCGCACACTCCACACCCGGCCGTCGAACTCGGAGAGTACAGGGCCGCGCCAGTAGCGCTGTGACGGTGGCGGCAACTCGCCGGCAAACTCTGCGCGCAGCGCGATCTCGTCGGACTCGATGAGTTGCGAAATGGAACCCGGTGCCATGAAGTCCGACAGTCCCGTGACGCCGCTTTGGGCGTTTGCCGGCAGTCCCCACAACGGTCCCGGCAGGCGAGGGAAGAGCATGAACAGCACGACCAGGAAGGGCAGCGCCTGCAGCATCAACAGGCCGCTGCTGCGCAGGGCGGAGAGCGGTCGTGCGGCAGGATCTTCGAGGGCAACGAGGGTGGCCAGCGTGCAGAGTGCGCCGCCCAGTGCGAGGGCCGCCACCGGCAGGGTCTGGTCGTTGAAGAACAGACTCAGTTGCAGGAACAGCGCCAGCAGCATGGCGGCGCGCAGGTCGCGGCTGGAGCTGCCCTCGAGCAGCTTCAGGCACAGCAGCGCGGCGAGTAGCGCAATGCCCGGATCCTTGCCGAGAAAGTAGCCGAACTGCAGCCGAATGCCTCCCGCGATGGCGGCGGCCAGCAGCAGGACGAGCAGCCGCAGCAGGCGTCCGCTGACGATGTCGCCGCGCCAGCAGCGCAGGGCCTGCCAGCCCAACAGTGCGATACAGCAGGCCGATACCCACGGCGGCAGGTACGCCATGTGTGGAGCGGTCGTGATCACCGCAGTGGCCAGTGCCCACCGCGCAGCTGGTCGCGTGTCAGGGTTAAGCATGGCGACTGCGGGCCAGTGCGAGGCGGGCCAGACAGGTGCGCAGGTGCTGTGGGCCTGAGGCGGCGTCGAGAAGCCCTTCCGGAGTACGCAGGGCGTAGCGCATGCCGAGCCCCTCCGCCGCCAGCACCCAGGCGGTCAGGCGAGCTGCGCGGGCGTCGTCGCCGAGTCCGTGCAGGGAGTGCCAGTCGAGTAAGAGGCTGGTGCCCTGCTGCGCGGCGAATTCCTTGGTGAGCAGCGGGCCGCCGGAGGCGGCAGCCTTCCATGCGACATGCCGGGGCGAGTCGGTGAGGCGGTGCGGCCGCAGGCCGGCAAAGTCATCGTCTCCGCTGAAGCGGGTGAGCCGGCCTGCCGTCTCGCGGCTGTTGCCCTGTGGCAATGGCGGCGCTCCGGCTTCGGGGGCCGGATACACCAGACAGTTCAGATCCGGTCGCAGCAGGCTCCAGGCACGCACCAGTCCGAGCGGCCAGCGTGTGCCGATACGAATGGCCGGGACGGGCATCCAGCCGCGTTGCGTTGTCGGCAGGGGGATGTCGATGTCGGCGGAGCTGACCGCCTCCAGTGTGGCGAGGCTTTCGGCGGTGCCGCAGCGCAGGCGCAGCGCGGGGCGGCGCAGCGACGTGGGGTTCTCGAGGAGAATCTGCAGGGTGGCGGGTTCGCCGGCGAACACCGGGTCGATGCGCAGGCGTGTGATGTTGAGACCGAGCAGATTGCGAAAGGACTGCACGGTGGCCGACAGGGCTGCGCCGACGAGCAGGAAGACCAGCCCGTAGCCCAGACTCAGACCGTAATTGATCGCGCCGATCAGCAGCACGATCAGCGCCATGCCGAAGGCCATGCCTGCCCCTGAAGGCAGGATGTAGATGCGCCCCTGCGTCAGTTGCATCGGCAGCTTGGTGGGGCCGCGTCTGCCGAGCCACGCGGCGGCGCGGTCGGGAATGGCTTCGAGACGCTCGACGAGGTTCATCCGTCCACGGCGACGGTGGTGAGGATGCGCGCGATCACCGTCGTCGGTGCGCTGCGGCCGTCGCTGGAGAGGTGCAGGCGATGGCCCGCGACATGCGGGAAGACTGCCTGCACGTCTTCCGGCAGCACGTGGTCGCGTTCGAGGATCAGTGCCCAGGCGCGCGCGGCGGCGAGCAGGCCGAGGCCGGCGCGCGGGCTCAGGCCGCCGGACAGCTCGGGGTCGTTGCGCGTGGCGGCGAGCAGTGCCTGCACGTAGTCGATCAGGCGCGGGGCAACGTTCACGCCGCGTGCGGCCTGCTGCAGCGCGAGCAGTTCGTCGGGTGTGATGACCGGCGGAGTGCGTTCCAGCAACTCGCGGCGGTCTTCGCCCATCAGCAGCGCACGTTCGGCGTCGCGGCCCGGGTAGCCGAGGTGGATGCGCATCAGGAAGCGGTCGAGCTGGCTTTCCGGCAGCGGGAAGGTGCCGATCTGGGTGATCGGGTTCTGCGTGGCGACGACGAAGAACGGGTCGGGCAGTGCATGGGTCTCGCCATCGGCGGTGACCTGGTGCTCCTCCATGGCTTCGAGCAGCGCGCTCTGCGTCTTGGGCGTGGCGCGGTTGATCTCGTCGGCGAGGATAAGCTGGGCGAAGAGCGGCCCCGGATGGAAACGGAAGGCGCTGGCTTCGCGATCAAAGATGGACACCCCGGTGATGTCGGCCGGCAGCAGGTCGCTGGTGAACTGCACGCGCTGGAAGTGCAGCCCCATCAGCCGCGCAAAGACATGCGCCAGCGTGGTCTTGCCGACCCCCGGCTGGTCTTCGATGAGAAGGTGGCCGCGGGCGATGATGCAGGCCAGTGTGAGGCGAAGCGGTTGCGGCTTGCCAAGGATGATTTCGTTGGCGGCGGCGAGTACGCGGCGGATGCTTTCTGCGGGGGTTTGGCTGGGCGCTGGCATGGCGCGATAATAGACCACCTCAGGTCTCAAACGGTTCAGGAGCGGCGCGCATGGCGACAGCCTTCATCACCCACGCGGACTGCTCGCTGCACGACATGGGCGCGCACCACCCGGAATGCCCGGCGCGGCTGTGCGCCATCAACGACCGCCTGATCGCCTCCGGCATCGACGCCTATCTTGATTTCCATGATGCCCCGCCGGCCACCGACGAGCACATCCTGCGCGCGCACGATCCGGTCTATCTGCAGCATCTGCGTGACAGCGTGCCGGAGTACGGCACGCATCACCTCGACCCCGACACCGCAATGAATCCGCGCACGCTCGATGCGGCGCTGCATGCTGCCGGTGCGGGGGTGCTGGCGACAGATCTGGTCATCTCGGGGCAGGCCGACAACGCTTTCTGTGCCGTGCGTCCGCCCGGTCATCACGCCGGCCGCGCCAAAGCGATGGGCTTCTGTCTGCTCAACAATGTGGCCATTGCCGCGCTGCACGCGCTGGAAGCGCACGGCCTGCAGCGTGTGGCGGTGGTGGATTTCGACGTGCATCACGGCAACGGCACGGAAGACATCCTGCAAGCCGAACCGCGCGCCATGATGGCCAGCATCTTCCAGCACCCGTTCTACCCCTACAGCGGCACCGAGGACGTACCGGCACACTGGGCCAACGTGCCGGTGAAGGCCGGCCTGCGTGGCGCGGACTTCCGCGAGGTGGTCACAACCCGCTGGCTGCCGGCGCTGCAGGCCTTCGCGCCGGAGATGCTGTTCATCTCGGCCGGCTTCGATGCGCATTACGAAGATGACATGGCGTCCTGCGGACTGGTCGAGGACGACTACGCCTGGGTGACCGGCGAGCTGCGCCGCTTTGCCGAGCGGCAATGCCGCGGGCGCATCGTGTCGATGCTCGAAGGCGGCTACGCCCTCTCGGCCCTCGGCCGGGCCGCGGTCGCCCATGTGCGTGCGCTGGCCGATCTGTGACCGTTGCAAAGTCCACAGGCAGGACTGGCCGTGCGGCCGGCTTCAGGTAGAATCGCGACTTTGATCCACGCCTAGCGCCCGCCCCATGATTACCGGTTCCCTGGTTGCCATCGTTACCCCCATGCACGAGGACGGTCGCCTCGACTTCGAGCGGCTGCGTTCCCTCATCGACTGGCATGTGGAGCAGGGCACCGACGGCATCGTCATCGTCGGCACCTCCGGCGAGTCGCCCACCGTCGACATGGACGAGCACTGCGAGCTCATCCGCGTGGCCGTCGAGCATGCCGCCGGGCGCGTGCCGGTGATTGCCGGTACCGGCGCCAATTCCACCGCCGAAGCCATCGAACTGGCGCAGTACGCCGAAAAGGTCGGCGCGCAGGCGCACCTGTCGGTCGTGCCCTATTACAACAAGCCGACGCAGGAAGGGCTGTACCGCCACTTCCGCAGCATTGCCGAGAAGGTTGCGCTGCCGATGGTGCTGTACAACGTGCCGGGTCGCACGGTGGCCGACATGGCCAACGACACCACGCTGCGCCTGGCCGAAATCCCCAACATCATCGGCATCAAGGACGCCACCGGCAGCATTGATCGCGCCTGCGACCTGATCGAGCGCGCGCCGGCCGATTTTGCGCTGTACACCGGCGATGACATGACCACCGCGGCCTTCATGCTGCTCGGTGGTCATGGCGCCATCTCGGTGACGGCCAACGTCGCGCCGCGATTGATGCACGAGATGTGCGTGGCGGGTCTGGCCGGCGACGCCGCGACCACCCGCGACATCAACAGGAAGTTGTTGTGGTTGCATCGCAACCTGTTCTGCGAGGCCAATCCGATCCCGGTAAAGTGGGCCGTGCAGCAGATGGGGCTGATCGAAGGCGGTGTCCGCCTTCCGCTCACGCCGCTTTCCGAAGCATTCCATGAGCGTGTGCGCGAATCCCTGCGCCGCGCCGGAATCAAGCTCTGACACGCGAGGACTCCTCAGGCTCATGAACGCAAAGCTTCTCGGCACGGTATCGATTGCGGCGCTGCTGGTTACGCTTACCGCATGCTCCTCCACCAGCAGCGGTCTGCTCGAAGGCAAGAAGATCGACTACAAGAGTGCGCGCCCGGTCGGCAATACGCTCGAAGTCCCGCCCGATCTCACCGCGCCCTCGCGTGACGACCGTTTTGCGGTGCCCGACGTGTCGCCGCGCGGCATTGCCACCTATTCGGCCTATCAGGGTGACCGCGAGGCGGCGGCCGTGAAGGGTTCCGACGAAGTGCTGGCGCCCATCGACAACATGCGCATCGAGCGCGCCGGATCCGAGCGCTGGCTGGTGATCCGCGGCAATGCAGACGACCTGTGGCCGCAGATTCGCGAGTTCTGGAACGAGCTCGGCTTCATCCTCAACGTCGACCAGCCGTCCATCGGCATCATGGAAACCGACTGGGCGGAAGACCGTGCGCAAATCCCGCAGGACTTCGTGCGCCGCTTCCTCGGCAGCATCTTCGACAGCCTGTTCTCGACCGGCATGCGCGACAAGTTCCGCACCCGTCTGGAGAAAGGGCAGGAGGAAGGCACGGTCGAGATCTTCATCAGCCATCGTGGTGCTGAAGAGGTGTATTCCAGCTCCAACCAGGACAGCACCGTATGGCAGCCGCGTGATCCCGACCCCGAGCTTGAGGTCGAGATGCTGCGCCGCCTGATGGTCTATCTGGGCGCTGAGGAAACCCGCGTTGCCGCCGAGTTGCAGGCTGAGCCGGCCGCGCCGCGCGCTACCCTGGGCTTGCCCGACGGCCGCATGGGTCTGGCCATGGACGAATCCTTCGACCGCGCCTGGCGTCGTGTCGGCCTGGCGCTCGACCGCGTCGGCTTCACCGTCGAAGACCGTGATCGCTCGCAAGGCCTCTACTTCGTGCGCTACATCGATCCGGACGAGGAAGCACGCAACAAGAAGGCCAACCAGCAGGGCTTCTTCAGCCGCCTGTTCTCGCGCTCCAAGCCGGCCGAGGCGGGTTCGGAATATCGCATCCTGGTCGAGGGCGACAGTGCCACCTCGCGTGTCACCGTGCTGTCGCGCGAAGGTGGCGCCGAGTCCGGCACCATCGCGCGCAATATCCTCACGCTGCTGCAGGAGCAACTGCGCTGAGTTGGCCGTACGCGCAATGAAAAACGGCGCCCCGCGGGGCGCCGTTTTTTTGACCTGAGCTCAGTCCGCGTCAGGCAGATCGGGTGCGCCCAGGCCGTCGCAGTACAGCCGGTACAGCAGATCCAGCGTACCGTCGGGCAGCGTGCTGTCCGGCGGCAGGCGTCTGGCGTGAGCGAGGCCGGCCAGCAGCGTCGCATCGGCCTTGCCGATGTCGAGTCGCTCACCATTCAGATGGAAACACCCGTCGCGGAACAGCATCAGTGTGCCCGGGTCGAGCATGAAGCCGTGCTGCGCCAACGCCGCGGCAAAGCGCTTGCGTGACAGCGGCTCGTCCGGCGGCACGAAGAACACCGAGGGCTTGGGCTCGCTCAGGTAGTCGCCCAGAAAGGCCGCTACATCCTCACGGCTCCAGCGGATGCCGTTGAGCATGTCCGCGACGCGATCCACCATGGTGTCGCCGAGTTCGGCGGAGTTGTCCTGCAGCGTGAGATCGGGGTCGGTGTACATGCCCGGCAGGCTGACACGCTCGGCCATCCAGCTCAGGAAACCGGCGCCCAGTTCGCGTGCCTGCGGCGCGCGGAAGCCGATGGAGTAGGTCGTGCATTCGCCGATGGCTGTGCCTTCGTGTGCAAAGCGCGGCGGCAGGTAGAGCATGTCGCCGGGTTCCAGCACCCATTCCTCGGTGGGGCGGAAATCGGCGATCAGCTTGAGTGGCGCACCTTCCACCAGCTTGTGCTCGGTCTGGTCGCCGATGCGCCAGCGCCGCTGGCCGAAGCCCTGCAGCAGGAACACGTCGTAGCTGTCGAAGTGCGCGCCGATGCCGCCGCCGTCGGTGGCGTAGCTCACCATCAGGTCGTCCAGCCGTGCCTGCGGGATGAAGTCGAAGCGGTGCAGCAGCTCGTCGGCCTCGCGCACCCACAGGTTGAGGCCCTGCACCAGCACCGTCCACGGCGCCTTGCGGCCCTTCAGTGCGGACGGCTTCTGCGGACCGCGCGAAACCTGCCAGCCGGCATCGGTGTGGCGGATCAGGCGGGATTCCACGTCTTCGTCGCAGGCCAGCTCGAACAGGTCGTCGAGTTCGACCACGCCGGTGAAGCCGGGGATGGCCTGACGGATCAGCAGCGGTTTCTTTTGCCAGTATTCCGCAAGGAACTGGCGGGGCGTGATGCCCCCGAGGAGTTCGGTCATCATGGCCGCGATTATCGCCGATTGCTCCGGCGCGAGTCCTTACACACCGTTAAAATGCCGGACTTTACCGCGGAACCCGCCATGCCCGTCGCCACCATCGAATCGCTTGACCACGAAGGCCGTGGCGTCACCCATGTCGACGGCAAGGCCGTCTTCATCGAGGGCGCGCTGCCGGGCGAGGAGGTCGAGTACGCGGTGGAGCGCCAGCGCCCGAGCTACGAGGTGGGTCAGCTGGTGCGCGTGCTTTCTCCCAGCGCCTTGCGCGTGACGCCGCGCTGCCCGCACTTCGGCACCTGCGGTGGCTGTTCCATGCAGCACCTGGATGCCACCGCGCAGGCCGCGGTGAAGCAGCGCGTGCTCGAAGACGCGCTGTGGCACATCGGCAAGCTGCGCGCTGAGACCATCTACTCTGCCATCCACGGCCCGAGCTGGGGCTACCGCTTTCGTGCCCGCATCGGCGCGCGCTTCGTGCCCGCCAAGGGCGGCATGCTGATCGGCTTCCGCGAGCGCAAGAGCAGCTACATCGCAGACCTGACGGGCTGTGACGTGTTGCCGCCGCACGTCTCCTCCCTGTTGCCGGCGCTGCATGAACTGATCGGCGGCCTGTCCATTCCCGACCGCATCCCGCAGATCGAACTGGCCATGGGCGACGACGATGTCACCGTGCTGGTGTTCCGTCACCTGGAAGCCCTCACCGCAGCCGATATCAAGCGTCTGGTGGCCTTTGCCGATGCCCATGCCGTACAGGTCTGGCTGCAGCCCAAGGGGCCTGACAGCATCCGCAGACTGCATCCGAAAGAAGCGCAGGGGCTGTCCTACAGCCTGCCGGAGTTCGGCGTGAAGCTCGATTTCCGGCCCACCGACTTCACCCAGGTGAATGTGCAGACCAACCAGCTGCTGATGCGCCGTGCCATGCAGTTGTTGGCCCCGCAGCCGGGCGAGCGCATTGCCGACCTGTTCTGTGGCCTGGGCAACTTCAGCCTGCCGATTGCGCGCAGCGGTGCCCGCGTGGTGGGCATCGAAGGCAGCGACACGTTGGTCGCCCGCGCCGCCGCAAACGCCCGCGCCAACGGTCTCGCGGCCAACGCCGAATTCCACGCCGCCAACCTGTTCGAGGTCACGCCCGACAGCTTCGCAGCGCTGGGGCGTTTCGACCGCATGCTGATCGACCCCCCGCGCGACGGCGCCATCGCCGTCGTCAAGGCGCTGGGAGACGATGCGCCGCCCCGCATCGTTTACGTCTCCTGCAACCCCGCCACGCTGGCGCGTGATGCGGCGGTGCTGGTGCGCGAGAAGGGCTACTTGCTGCGCGGTGCCGGCATCGCCAACCTTTTTCCGCACACCTCGCACGTCGAGTCCATCGCACTTTTCCAGCGCATGGCCTGAGGCGCAGCAGGGCTGGGCGCGATATACTCCGCCGCTGACTGAAGACTGCAGGCTGCGCGGGTTCTTGCGCAGGTGTGGTAGAGCGGTTGAACGCATCGGTCTTGGCGCGCCAACGCTGGCGAAGCCAAAACCGGCAAGGGCCGCAGGCCCGCACGGGTTCTTACGGAGGTGTGGCAGAGTGGTTGAATGCACCGGTCTTGGCGCGCCAGCGCTGGCGAAGCCAAAACCGGCACGGGCCGTAGGCCCGCACGGGTTCTTACGGAGGTGTGGCAGAGTGGTTGAATGCACCGGTCTTGAAAACCGGCAGGGGTTTGCGCCCCTCGTGAGTTCGAATCTCACCGCCTCCGCCAATTGAAACCCGCAGCCAGCACGGCCGGTCAGCAGCAAGCCATCCAAAGCCGCGTAACTTCGCGGCTTTGTGTTTTTCAGGCGCTCATCAGGTCTCGGCGCGGTCGCGTTTCTCTGTTCTCCACTACGCCGAGCGAGACGGGCGTTTCATACTGGGATATCCGAAGGCTTCATGTCACAGAACGTCGAACCAATGTCCTTGGTGGTCGATTTCGTCGGCGGCGCGGTGGGGCATCGCTTTCGCTCCGGTGAGGGGCGAGGGCAGCCGTTGGCGAAGGCTGCGGGGTTTGCGAGTGGCGTCACTCCGGAGGTGGTCGATGCCACTGCCGGGCTGGGGCGGGACGCGTTCTTTCTGGCGTCGCTGGGTGCGCGCGTGACCTTGATCGAGCGCTCCGCGCAGATGCACGCGCTGCTGCTCGAAGGGCTTGAGCGCGCACGCGCCGGGGGTGGGCGGTATGCCGAAACGGTGGCGCGCATGACCTTGTTGCATGGCGATTCGTGCCTGCTGCTGCCGGAGCTGAAACCGCAGGTGGTGCTGGTGGACCCGATGCACCCACCGCGCGGCAACACCGCACTGGTGAAGAAGGAAATGCGCCAGATCCGCGAGATCGTCGGCGTGGATGCCGATTCGGTACAGCTGATGCAGGTGGCGCTGGAGGCGGCGCAATGCCGCGTGCTGCTGAAGTGGCCCTTGAGCGCCGAGCCCATGGCCGGGGTGCGCAAGCCCTCGCATCAGATCATCGGCAAGAGCACGCGCTACGACGTTTTCGTGAAGGCCAGGATCACGTCGGGCGCAGAGTAGGCCGCACGACCGCGCACGGGTGCTCGCCGGATGCACGGCCGGCCGGGATGCCGCGTTATCATCAACGAACATGCCGCGGCGCATGGCATGCCGTGCCGCCGCGCCCTGCAGCCGGCCGAACCCGAGAGACCCGCATGGACATCACCACGCCCGCCTTGCTGTTTCCCGCCATCTCGTTGTTGATGCTGGCCTACACCAACCGTTTTCTCACGTTGGCGCAGGTGATCCGCGCCCTGCATGCGTCGCGCGATCCGCACGCCCCCATCGTGCAGCGGCAGATTCCGGGGCTGAAGCACCGCATCGTACTGATCAAGTACATGCAGGGGTTCGGCGTGCTGAGCTTCCTGCTGTGCGCGCTGTCGATGTTCGCCCTCTACCTGGATGAAGCGTTCGCCGGCAAGTTGCTGTTCGGTGCCAGCCTGATGGCGCTCATGATCTCGTTGCTGATGTCGCTCGCCGAGGTGCTGATCTCCACCAATGCGCTGGCCATCGTGGTGGAAGACATCGAGGCGCCGGTGCCGCCGGAAGAACCCGACGCAAACGGGCGTTGAATGGCGCGCGTCATCCTCTTCAACAAGCCGCATGGCGTGATCTGCCAGTTCTCGCCCGAGGGCGACAAGCCCACGCTCAAGGATTTCATCGACGTACCGGGCGTGTATGCGGCGGGGCGGCTGGATACCGATTCCGAAGGCCTGCTGGTGCTGACCGATGACGGGGCGCTGCAGCACCGCATCACCGACCCGCGCAGCAAGCAACCGAAAACCTATCTGGTGCAGGTGGAAGGCGAGCCGGATGAGGCCGCGCTGGCCACGCTGCGCGCGGGCGGACTGGATCTGGGGGACTTCCGCACCCAGCCCTGCGGTGCGCGCCGGGTGGCAGAGCCGGATTGGCTGTGGCCGCGCGATCCGCCGGTGCGATTCCGCAAGAACATTCCGACGAGCTGGATCGAGATCGTGCTGCGCGAGGGCAAGAACCGCCAGGTGCGGCGCATGACGGCCAAGGTCGGTTTCCCCACGCTGCGCCTGCTGCGCACCGCCATCGGGGCCTGGACGCTGGACGTCCTGATGCCGGGGCAGTGGCGGGAGGAGACTTCCGTGACGCCTCCGCAGCCCGCCCCCCGTGTGCGGCGCTCGCGTTAGAATCCGCACTGTTTTTCGTCTGACCGGATGCCCGAGATGTTGCGTCGCTGCCTGATCCTGCTGAGTTTCCTGCTGTTCGTGCCGGGCGCGCTGGCGCAGCAGATGCCGCTGGTGCAACTCACCGCCGGCATGTACCGCATCACGGCGGAGATGGCGAATACGCCGAAGCACCGCGAGACCGGGCTGATGCACCGTGAATCCATGGGCGAGAACCGCGGCATGGTGTTCGTCTTCGAGTTCGACGCGACGCACTGCATGTGGATGCGCAACACGCTCATCCCGCTGTCGGTGGCCTTCCTCGATGGCGACGGCAAGGTCATCAACATCGAGGACATGGCGCCGCAGACCGAAACCACCCACTGCGCAAAGCGGCCGGCCCGCTATGCGCTGGAGATGAACCAGGGCTGGTTCGCACAGCGCGGCATCGTTGCCGGCGACCTCATCGGCGGCGTCGCGAAACTGCGTCCGGCGCGCTGAAGGCACGGCTTTCCGGCGCTGCTGAAGCGCCGAATTGGGGTGAAAACCCCGTCCTTATCCACCGGCAAATCTTGCCGGTCGGTCCCGATAATTGCCGCACGTGGTCGTCTGTCCGCAGTTTTGCGGGGCGATCCAGGGTGGAGCGGCAATGGCCGAAGAAAGCGATCTCGAGAAAACAGAACAACCAACCCCACGGCGAATAGAGCAGGCGCGTGAGGAAGGCCAGGTTCCGCAGTCGCGGGAGCTGTCGACGTTCTTCGTCCTGATCGCGGGCGTCGTCAGCCTGTGGCTGATGGGCGGCTGGGTGAGTCAGCGCATCACCGACACCCTCAAGCACGGCTTCAGCTTCGAGCGTGCGCGCGTGTTCGACACCTCGCTGATGCTCGACACCTTCGAGACCATTTTCACCGACGTGCTGCTGACCATGTTGCCGCTCTTTGGCGTGCTCATCGTGGCGGCGCTGGCGGCGCCGATCACGCTCGGCGGCTTCGTGTTCTCGACCAAGGTGCTGGCGCTCAAACCGGAGCGCATGAACCCGCTCAAGGGGCTGGCGCGCATGTTCTCGGTGCATGGTCTGGTGGAACTCATCAAGTCCGTGCTCAAGGCGCTGGTGATCGGCCTGCTGGCGGTGTTTGCGGTGTGGCGCGAGTGGGAACACGTGTTTTCGCTGATGATGCAACCGCTGGAATACGCGCTGCCGGAATTCTTCCAGACGCTGTTGTTCGCCTCGCTGATCATCGTGCTGGGCCTGGCCATCATTGCGCTGATCGACGTGCCCTTCCAGCTCTACCAGTACCACCGCCGCCTGCGCATGACGCGCGAGGAAGTGAAGCGCGAGCACAAGGAGCAGGAGGGCGATCCGCACGTCAAGGCGCGCATCCGCACGCTGCAGCGCGAGATGGCACGCCGTCGCATGATGTCCGAGGTGCCCAAGGCCGACGTGGTGGTGACCAACCCGACGCACTTCTCGGTGGCGCTGAAGTACGACAGCGGCAAGATGGGCGCGCCGGTGGTGGTGGCCAAGGGGCGCGGCGACGTGGCGCTGAAGATTCGCGAGATCGCTGCCGAGCACAAGGTGCCGCTGCTCGAAGCGCCGCCGCTGGCACGCGCCCTGCACGCACATTGCGAGCTGGGCGATGCGGTGCCTGCGCAGCTGTACACCGCCGTGGCGGAAGTCATGGCCTATGTCTATCAACTCAACGCGTGGCTGTCGCGCGGTGGCCGCAAGCCGGTCGCGCCGAACAGGCTGGCCGTGCCGGAAGGCATGGATCCGGGCGCGCCCGAATGAGCATCGAATGCACTGCCGAAACGAGGTCGATGAATGAATGAAACGCTCAACCTGCGCGCGCTGATGCGGCCGGAGAACCTGCGCCTGCTGGGGGCTCCGATCTTCATCATCATGATCCTGTCGATGATGGTGCTGCCGCTGCCGCCGTTCGCGCTCGACCTGTTCTTCACCTTCAACATCGCGGTGGCGGTGATGGTGTTGCTGGTGGCTATGTACACGCGCAAGCCGTTGGAGTTCTCGGTATTCCCGACGGTGCTGCTGGTCACCACGCTGCTGCGTCTGGCGCTCAACGTGGCGTCCACCCGCATCGTGCTGCTCGAAGGGCACACCGGGCCGGATGCCGCGGGCAAGGTCATCGAGGCCTTCGGCTACTTCCTCGTCGGCGGCAACACCGCCATCGGTCTGGTGGTGTTCGGCATCCTCGTGCTGATCAACTTCATCGTCATCACCAAGGGTGCCGGCCGCATTGCCGAAGTGAGCGCGCGCTTCACGCTGGACGCCATGCCCGGCAAGCAGATGGCCATCGACGCCGACCTGAACGCCGGCCTCATCGACGAGAACGAGGCCAAGCGCCGCCGCAAGGAAGTGTCGCAGGAGTCGGACTTCTTCGGCGCCATGGACGGTGCCTCGAAGTTCGTGCGTGGCGATGCCATCGCCGGCATCCTGATCCTGCTCATCAACATCATCGGCGGTCTGGTGGTCGGCACCGTGCAGCACAACATGGCGATGGGCCAGGCGGTCGAGACCTACACGCTGCTGACTATCGGTGATGGTCTGGTGGCGCAGATCCCGGCGCTGGTCATCTCGGTGGCGGCCGGTCTGGTGGTATCGCGCGTCGGCGACGAGTCCGATGTCGGCAACATGGTCATCGCGCAGGTCTTCTCCAACCCGCAGGTGCTGATGCTCACCGGCGGCATCATCGGCGTGCTGGGCCTCATCCCCGGCATGCCCAACCTGGTGTTCATCCTGATCGCCGGCGGGCTGTTCGGATTGGCGTGGCAGCGACGCAAGATCAACGAACGCGCGGCCGCCGAGGAGGCCGAGGCCGTCAAGGCGCCTGCCGCACAGGCCGCCGCGGCGCCCGAGAATCTGGAGGCGAGCTGGGCCGACGTGCAGCCGGTGGACGTGCTGGGCCTCGAAGTGGGCTACCGCCTGATCCCGCTGGTGGACAAGGCGCAGGACGGCGAGCTGCTCAAGCGCATCCGCGGTCTGCGCAAGAAGTTCGCGCAGGACGTGGGCTTCCTGCCGGCCTCGGTGCACATCCGCGACAACCTGGAACTCAAGCCCAACGCCTACCGCATCGCGCTCAAGGGCGTCGAGATCGGTGCCGGCGAGGCCTGGCCGGGCCAGTATCTGGCGATCAACCCCGGCCGCGTGTCCGGCCCGCTGCAGGGGCGCGAGACGCGCGATCCGGCCTTCGACCTGCCGGCCTTCTGGATCGAGCCGGGGCAGCGCGAACAGGCGCACGCGCTGGGCTACACGGTGGTCGATGCGGGCACGGTGGTGGCCACGCACCTCAACCACCTCATCCTCAACCACGCCGCCGAACTGCTCGGCCGGCAGGAAACGCAGCAGCTCATTGACCACATCGCCAAGGATTCGCCCAAGCTGGTCGAAGACCTGGTGCCGGGGCAACTGGCCCTGTCGGTGGTGCAGCGTGTGCTGCAGCAGCTGCTGGAAGAGGGCGTCAACATCCGCGACATGCGCAGCATCGTCGAAGTGCTGGCGGAGAACGCGCCGCGCACGCAGGAGCCGGTGGAACTGGTGGCGCGGGTGCGGGAGACGCTGGGCCGCGCCATTGTGCAGAGCCTGTTCCCGGGCAACGACGAGGTGCAGGTCATTGCACTCGAACCGACGCTGGAACGCATCCTGTCGCAGGCCATGGGCGCAGCCGGCGGCGATGGCGGGGCAATCGAGCCGGGGCTGGCCGACAACATGCTGCGCCAGACCGCCGAGGCCGCGCAGCGCATGGAAGACGCCGGCCTGCCGCCGGTGCTGCTGGTGCCGCCGCAGCTGCGTCTGCTGCTGTCGCGTTTCCTGCGCCGCGCCGTGCCCTCGCTCAAGGTCGTGGCCAATACCGAAGTGCCCGAGTCGCGCACCGTGCGTGTCACCGCCATGGTCGGCGGGGCAGCGTAAGCGCGCCGCCGAAGAACGGAATAAGCGGGAACAACCCCGTTTATTCCACCCTCGCCACGGCGGGGGGCGCGGGAATAATGGACTCATGCTGCGCTACAGGCGCGGAAAGTCTGGAGAACCGGTATGAACGTCAAGCGCTACTTTGCTGCCACCGCCCGTGAGGCGCTGCGTGCCCTCAAGGCCGAACTGGGCGCCGACGCCATCGTGCTGTCGAACCGTGCCGTGGAAGGCGGTGTGGAGATCCTGGCGCTGCCGGCCGACGAGGTCGGTGCCGTGTCCACCCCGCCGCGCCGCGAGTCCGCGCCCGTCACGGCGGTTTCCGAACACGAGGACGAGGATTGCCGCGTGAGCCTCGGCAGCACGCGCCCGCAGCCGCAGCCCGCCGCAAAGCCCGCGCCGCAGATCCGTGCCTTCGAGCCGCCGCGCATGGAAACGCCCGACTACATCATCCGCAAGCGCGGCTATGAAGACGTCGCGCAGGTGCAGGCGCCCGTGCCGCGTCCCGCCGCACCGCGTCCCGCGCCGCAGGCCGAACGTCCGGCCGCCGTCGAGCGCGTCGAACCGGTGCTCAGGGAAGAACTCGCGCCGATGGCCGAAACCGTTTCGCGCCACCTCGGAGAGCCCGCGCGCACCTCTGCCGAGGACCCGCGCATCGCCGAACTGCAGCAGGCCAACGCGCGCCTGATGTCCGAGCTGGGCGGTATCCGCGGCATGATCGAACGCCAGCTCGCAGCCTTTGCCTGGGGGGATACGCGTCGCAACGCACCGGGCCGCGCCGAGGTGCTGGGCGAACTGCTCGACGCCGGTTTCCCGACGCGTCTGGCGCGCAAGCTGGTGGAATCGGTCGACGAGGCGCACAGCGCCGACGAGGCCCGCACGGTCGTGCGCAATACGTTGGGGCGCGACCTGCGCGCCATGTCGTCGGACGCCGACCTGATCGACCGTGGCGGCGTGTTCGCGCTGGTCGGTCCGACCGGCGTCGGCAAGACCACCACCACCGCCAAGATTGCCGCGCGCTGCGTGATGCGCCACGGCGCCGACAAGATCGCGCTGATCACCACCGACGGCTACCGCATCGGCGCGCAGGAACAGCTGCGCATCTACGGTCGCATCCTCGGCGTGCCGGTGTTCCCGGTGCGCGACGCTTCCGACCTGCGCCAGACCATCGCCGAACTGCGCGGCAAGCACATGATCCTGATCGACACCGTGGGCATGAGCCAGCGCGACGAGATGGTCGTCAAGCAGGCCGCCATGCTGTCCGGCGCCGGCAACGTGCATCGCCTGCTGCTGCTCAACGCCACCGCCAGCGGCGAGACGCTGGACGACGTCATCGACGCCTGGAAGGGCCCCGATCTGGCCGGCTGCGTGCTGACCAAGGTGGACGAGGCCGTGTCGCTGGCGCCGGCTGTCGGCGCCGCGATCTCCAACGGACTGGAAGTGTTCTACGTCACCAACGGCCAGCGCGTGCCGGAGGACCTGCACCTGCCCAACCGTGCCTACCTGCTGCACCGCAGCCTGAATGCCCGCGTGCGTGATGCGGCGTGGAAGCTCGACGCCGATGAGGCGGCGATGAAGTTTGCCGCAGGTGCCGGTGCCTGAGCGGAGAGGCGACATGATCGACAGCCACGAAGATCAGGCGGCCGGCCTGCGCCGGCTGTTCCGGCGCGAACCCCCCACCGTGGTGGCGCTGTACACCACCGGCAAGGGGCGTGCGACCACCGCCGTGCGGACCGCCTTCCGGCTCGCCGCACGTGCCGAGCGCGTATTGATTCTGGACGAGGCGCGCGGCGAGCACTCGCTGGCGCCCGCGCTGGGCGTGGAAGACGGCATTGACCTGCTCGGCGTGTTGGGCGGGCAGTGCGAGGCCACCGCGCTGGTGCAGCCGGTGCCTGGGCTGGTCGGCCGCGTGCCGGTCAGCGCCGCCGCACTGGCTTTGCCGCTGCTGGACGAGGAACGCCGCACCCAGCTCATCGAGGCCCTGCGCAGTCTGCATCGCTACGCCGGCATCGTGCTGGTGCATGCCGGCAGCGACGAGGCGGCCGATCCATCGCCCTTCGTGTTCGCCGCGCCGCGCCGCCTGCTGGTGGCCGAGGCCAGCCGCAGCGGGGCGCTCGAAGCCTATGCCGTGATCAAGGGGCTGGCCGCGGCGGGGGGCGGCTCGCTGCATGTGGCGGTGTCCGGCGCGCGTTCGCGCGATGAAGCCAATGCCTTCTTCGACAGCCTCGATACGCTGGTGCGCAAGCACGTCGGTGTGCCGCTGGCCTGGCTCGGACAGGTCGAGCGTGATGATCTGGCCGGCGGCCTGACCGCCGAGGTCGCCACCTCCTCGCCGCGCGAACCCGAAGCCGCTTTCCTGCGCCGTCTGGCCGCGCTGGGTGGTGCACGTCTCGCGGCACCGCGCCGCGCGGCGATGTGAGGACGCCTTGCCGATGCTGACCACTGCCCGCAAAGTCGCTGCACCCATCGGCCAAAGCCGCGCGCCCGGCGTGCATAATGGCGGCAAGGGGCGGGTTGCGCCCCGCAATACCCGGGCTCTGTGGATGTACGACTCCGAAGGCAACCCCGACAAGGCACAACTGGTCGAGCTGTACGCACCGCTGGTCAAGCGCATCGCCTATCACCTGATGGCGAAGCTGCCGGCGAGCGTGCACATCGACGACGTCATGCAGAACGGCATGATCGGCCTGCTCGACGCCGTTTCCCGTTACGAGGACGGCCTGGGCGCGCAGTTCGAGACCTACGCCGCGCAGCGCATCCGCGGTGCCATGCTCGACGGCCTGCGCGAGGACGACTGGATGCCGCGCAGCCTGCGCCGCGACATGCGCCGCGTGGAGTCCGCCGTGCAGACGCTGGAGCAGCGCTTGGGCCGGCCACCTTCCGAAACCGAACTGGCCGACGAAGTGGGCGTGCCGCTGGCCGAGTACCAGCAGATCCTGCAGGACGCGCGCGGTCACCAGTTGGTGTATTTCGAGGACTTCAGCGGCAGTGATGACGACGATTTCCTCGAACGTCACATTGCCGACCAGGACGCCAATCCGCTCGGCATGCTCGAAGACGCCGACCTGCGCCGCAACCTGGTGAAGGCCATCGAGGCCCTGCCCGAGCGCGAGCAGATGGTGATGAGCCTGTACTACGAGGAAGAGCTCAACCTGCGCGAAATCGGCGAGGTGCTCGGCGTCACCGAATCGCGCGTGTGCCAGCTGCACAGCCAGGCCGTCGCGCGCCTGCGCGCCCACGTGCTGTCGGATGGCGCGGTGCCGGCCGCCAAGCGTCGCGGCCGTCCGCCGCGCGCCAAGGTCTGAGCGGGCGGGCGATGGATCGCATCAGCCTGTTCGGCCTCGTTCTCGGGATTGCCGCGATCATCGTCGGGCAGGTGCTGGAGGGCGGCCACGTCGCCTCCTTGCTGCAGCCCACGGCGCTGCTCATCGTCATCGGCGGCACGCTCGGCGCCGTGATGCTGCAGAGTCCGCTGAATGTCTTCCTCGACGGCATGCGCATGACCCGCTGGGTGTTCGTGCCGCCGCCCGAGCGGGGCGAGGAACTCATTGGTCTGGTCACGCAATGGGGGACCACGGCGCGGCGCGACGGCCTGCTGGCGCTCGAAGGCCGCATCGAGGAACAGTCCGACCCTTTCCTGCGGCGCGGCCTGCAGTTTCTCGTTGACGGGGTCGATCCGCAGCGCCTGCGTGAGCTGATGAACGTCGAGATCGACGCCTCCGAAGCACAGATGAAGCTCGCCGCCCGCGTGTGGGAGGCGGCCGGCGGCTACTCGCCGACCATCGGCATTCTCGGCGCCGTGCTGGGCCTGATCCACGTCATGGAAAACCTCTCCGACCCGTCACGGCTCGGTGCCGGCATTGCCGTGGCCTTTGTCGCCACGATCTACGGCGTGGGCTTTGCCAACCTCGTCTTCCTGCCGTTTGCCAAGAAACTGATGGCGCACATCGGGCGCATCTCGGCCGAGCGCGAGATGATCGTCGACGCGCTGGTCGGCATCGGCAACGGCGAGAACCCGCGCATCATCGAAGCCCGCATGCGCGGCTATCTGGTGTGAGGGCGCCATGCCGCGCCGTCGCCGCCAGCACGACGAACACACCGAGAGCCATGACCGCTGGCTGGTGTCCTACGCCGACTTCATCACGCTGCTGTTTGCCTTCTTCGTCGTGATGTATTCGCTGTCCTCGGTCAACGAGGGCAAGTACCGCATCCTGTCCGATTCGCTGCTGAGCGCCTTCCGCAGTGTTTCCGTCAATCAGCCGAGCGAGCAGGTGGTGGTGGCCCCGTTCGTCGTGCCGGCGCGGCCGCAACCGCCGGTGAGCCGCACCGAGCGCGAGCCGGCGAGCGGGCAGGGCGACCATATCGAACACATCCGCCGCATGGGCGAGAGCATCCGCCGCGCGCTTGAACCGCTCACGCGCACCGGCCAGGTGAACATCTCCGAAGGTGCGCACGGCATCACCGTGGAAGTGAATGCCAGCCTGCTGTTCCCGGCTGGCGAGACCAGCCTGCAGCCCGCTGCGCAGGAGCCGCTGCGCGCCATCGCACAGGTGTTCGCGGCGGGGGATTTCCCCGTCACCATCGAGGGGCATACCGACGATTCGCCGATCAGCACCGCGCGTTTCCCGTCCAACTGGGAGCTGTCCTCGGTGCGTGCCTCGTCGGTGGTAAGGCTGTTTGCCGAGGCGGGCATCGACCCTTCGCGGCTGTCCGCCGTCGGTTATGCCGATCAGCGGCCGATCACCGAAAACCTCACCGAGGAGGGGCGCGCCCGCAACCGCCGCGTCACCATCCGCCTCGACGCCATGTACAACGACCCGCCGCCGCAGGCACCGGGCTCCATCCGCCCGGACGACCCGATGCGCGCGCTGCTGCCCTGAGCGGCGGGTGCTGAGGCTCACACCGCGCCGGTGTACTCGCCGCGCGCCGGGTAGTTCTTGTCGATGGCGAAGTCGATGGCCAGCAGCAGGTCCTGGAAGGGCGGGCGCGAGAAGGGCATGGTCTGCACCGCGCCGTAGTACAGCGTGCCGTCCGGGCGCACCAGATATACCGCCGGTTCGCTGAACAGTGCCGGTTCCTCGATGCCGATGGAGGTCGTGCCGCGCGAGGCGCTGATGTACAGGCCCCAGTCGCGCGCCGTCTGCAGCGGCAGGTCGTAGGCAAACTTCACGTGCTGCGCCTTCACCTTGTCGGCCATCTGCTGCGCGCGTTCCGCGACATCACTGCTGATGGCGACGATGTTCACGCCGCGCTTGGCGTATTCCTCGCCCAGTCGCTCCAGCTCCAGCAGGTACTTGGCGCACAGCGGGCAGTGCAGGCCGCGGTAGAACACCAGCAGGTCGAAGTGATCTCCGGGCGCCGCACCGAGGGTGTAACGGCCACCGCCGACCAGCGGCAGATCAAGGGTGGGGACGGCCTGGCGGGGAATCAACGGGGTCATGGGGTTCTCCTGGGTATGTAACGACGATCTCAGTGTGGAGTACGATGCGCAACACATCGGACCATAATCATTGCAATCCGTACACATGAACACGCCCGCCCGACTTGATCGCCTGTCCGCGCTGCTGCAGGGGCTCGCCCCGCATTTCGAGGTCGCCTGCGCGACAGGCGATGCCGCGGTGCAGCCGGATGCGCCGGCCGATCAGGTCTTGCTGCTGTATCTGCTCACCGCAGGCTCGGCGAGCGTTGCGGCGCCGGGGCGGGAGGTGCAGGTCGTCGCCGGCCCTGCCGTGGTGGTGTGTCGCCCGCAGCCGCAGACCGTGGTGGAAGCGCTGGATGCCGCGGCGCAGGCCGGTCTGGCCTGCATCTGGGCGCACTTTTCCGGCCCGGTGGGCCCGCTGTTGCTGGAGGAATTCGGCAGTGCGCTGACGGTGCCGCTGGGACAAGGCGACGGCGCGCTGCAGCAGATCGTGCAACTCATCGCCGCCGAGATTGCCGCGCCACGCTGCGGCCAGCCGCTGCTGCTGGAGCGCGCCGGCGACATCCTGTTCATCGGCCTGCTGCGTCACCTCATCGCCCATCCGCGCACCGATGGCGGACTGTTCAGCGGTCTGGCAGACGTACGCATCGCCCGCGCGCTGGTGGCCATGCACGCCGCGCCCGAACGGGGCTGGACGCTGGAACGGCTGGCCGAGGAGGCCGGCATGTCGCGCACCGCCTTTGCCAACCGCTTCCGCGACCTGCTGCATTGCCCGCCGGGCGCGTATCTGAACCGCCTGCGCCTGGCGATTGCGCGCCGCGCCATCGAGGCTGGCACCGGCCTCAAGCGCGCTGCGGCGCTGTCCGGCTATTCCGGCGCGGCCACGCTGTCGCGCGCACTGGCGCAGGCCGCGCGGCGGGCAGGGCCTCAGGCGCCGCCCTTGTCCTCGGCCAGCCTGGCGTAGCCGTCGCGCGTCTGCGGCAGCTTCATGCCCAGCACCTGCGAGGCGATCTGCGTGCGCAGGATTTGCGCCGTGCCGCCGGCAATCGTGAACATGCGCGCATCGCGCACGTGGCGTTCCATCGGCCGGTCGCGGCCGTAGCCGCTTGATCCGAAGAACTGCAGCGCGTCATTCACCACCTTGTTGGCGGTCTCGGCTGCGAACAGCTTGGCGCGCGCCGCGCGGTCGAGGTCTGGAAACTGCTCGCCGCTGGCGGCCGCGTCGTGCAGCAGCAGGCGCGCGGCCTCCAGTTGCGTGGACATGTCGGCAGCCATCCACTGCAGGCCCTGGAACTCGGCAATCGGCCGGCCGAACTGCTCGCGCGTCTTCAGATACGCCACGCCTTCCTCGAAAGCCCCTTGCGCAATGCCCAGCGCCACCGTGCCGGCGCCCACGCGCTGCGCGTTGTAAGCCGTCATCAGCGACGCAAAGCCGCGTTTGAGCCCGCCCGGCGGAACCACCATCATCGACTTGTGGATGGCAAGGTCGCGGAACTCCAGATAGGTCTCGGGAATGCCGCGCACGCCCATCGCGTACAGCCGGCGACCGACGACCAGCCCCTCCGGCCCGTTGTCGTCACGCACGCAGATGAAGGCGCCGATGCCCTGTTCCACCCCGTCGTCGAACACCCGCGCGAAGATCAGATGCAGGCGCGACACACCGCCGCCGGTGATCCAGTACTTCTCGCCGTTGAGCACGTAGTGGTCGCCCTTGCGGTCGGCGCGCGTCGTCATCTGGCTCGCAGCGCTGCCGGCCTTCGGCTCGGTGATGCAGATCGCCGGCTTGTCGCCCTCCAGCACCAGCCCGGCCGCGAGTTTCGCCTGTTCCGGGGTGCCGTAGCGCACGATGGCGCCGATGGCCCCCATGTTGGTCTCCACCGTGATGCGCCCCATGGTCGCGCAGGCCTTGGCCATCTCCTCGATCACGATCACCGCATCCAGATAGCTGCGCCCCTGACCGCCCAACTCGCGCGGCAGCGTCATGCCCACGAAGCCCGCATCGCGCAGCAGCGCGATGTTGTCCCACGGGTATTCCTCGGTTTGGTCGGTGTCGGCGGCGGTGGGGGCGAAGCGGCTCTGCGCGAGTTCGCGCGCGCGGGCCTGCAGCTCAAGCTGGTCGGCGGTCAGGCGGGTCATGTCGGCTCCGGTCGGTGACGATCCCGCAACCATAGCGCGCGCGTGCCGCCTGCGCAGTTGCGCCTTCTACGGAGTCAGGCGCCTCATCCTTGCGCAACCGCCACGGGAAGCGCCCCATCAAGGGCTTGCAGCGCTTGCTCAGCGGCTGTCCCTAGGGCTATCCACAGGGATTGTGGATAGGTGTGGCCTGCTGCCGGTTTCGTTTAACACCTTAACAAGGTGTCAACGAAACCGGCAGCAGGCCAAGCCGACGCGCATTCACCCGAGCGTGAAGAAGCGTTACGAAGCGGATGAAGGCTACCGCCCGCCGCAACTGAAGAGGCTGGTGGAGTTGGTGGGCTGGGCGGGCTTGGACGTGGGGGTTTGAATCTGTAGGTCGCG
>JAJLLM010000066.1:0-14105 GCA_033837965.1 Pseudazoarcus pumilus | reverse complement strand
GTGGCCTTGCTGGCCGAGCCGCTGAGCCTGCGTCTGGTGCTGGCGTCGGTCGTGACGCTGGGCGGGATCGCCCTGGTGATCCACGGCCGGCGGCGGTAGAAATGTCATGGAACTCGGTTATCATCACCCGGTCACAAGGAGCACATGGCCGACCCCGTCGCGCCAACAGAACAGACTCAATATCAGGAGGAAGTGATTCCATGATCGATCGCACCATTCCGGGTAACCGTAGTGAGACTTCGGTACTCGCCACCAACAAGGTCATCCGCAATACCTACATCCTGCTGTCGCTGACGCTGGCATTTTCCGCCGTCACGGCGGGCGCCTCGATGGCGCTGGGTCTGCCGCACCCCGGCCTGATCCTGACCCTGGTCGGCTACTTCGGCCTGCTGTTCCTCACCACCAAGCTGCGCAACAGCACCGGCGGCATCTTCGCCGTGTTCGCCCTGACCGGCTTCATGGGTTACACCCTCGGCCCGATCCTGTCGGCCTATCTGTCGCTGCCCAACGGCAGCCAGATCGTGATGCAGGCGATGGGCGGCACGGCCGCGATCTTCCTCGGCCTGTCGGGATATGCGCTGACCTCCCGCAAGGACTTCTCCTTCATGGGCGGCTTCCTGATGGTCGGCATCCTGGTCGCCTTCCTGGGTGGTCTGGCGGCGATCTTCTTTGAAATGCCGGCGCTGTCGCTGGCCGTTTCGGCGATGTTCGTGCTGCTGATGTCGGGTCTGATCCTGTGGGAGACCAGCAACATCATCCACGGTGGCGAGACCAACTACATCATGGCCACGGTGACGCTGTATGTGTCGATCTACAACCTCTTCACCAGCCTGCTGCATCTGCTGGGCGTGATGAACAACGAGTGATGCCGGCCGGCCGCCGCAATGGCGCGGCCAGCAAGCAGACAACGGGCGCCGGCGGCGCCCGTTGTCACGTTTGTGGGGCGCTCGCCGCATGCGTGCATGCGGGCGATGTGGTTACAATGCGGGGTTTCACGGTCGTACGTGTTGTCCACAACGGGCAGCCGGACGCCGGCAGATAACCGGACATGCTGGGGCAGCGATGATGAAAACCACCTTTCTGGAGTTCGAACGGCCGATCGCCGAACTCGAGGAAAAGATCGCGCAACTGCGCTTCGTGCAGGACGATCCTGCGGTCGACATCTCGGGCGAGATTGCGCGGCTGGAAAAGAAGAGCGAGTCGCTGACGCGCGACCTGTACGCCAAGCTGCAGCCTTGGCAGATCTCGCAAGTGGCACGTCACCCGCAGCGCCCTTATACGCTCGATTACGTGCAGCACATGTTCACGGATTTCCATGAACTGCATGGTGACCGGGCGTTTGCAGACGACAAGGCCATCGTGGGCGGTCTGGCGCGCTTCAATGGTCAGCCCTGCGTGGTCATTGGTCACCAGAAGGGGCGTGACACCAAGGAAAAGATCGCACGCAACTTCGGCATGCCGCGCCCCGAGGGCTACCGCAAGGCATTGCGCCTGATGCGCACGGCCGAGAAGTTCGGTCTGCCGATCTTCACCTTCGTCGACACGCCGGGTGCCTATCCCGGCATCGGTGCCGAGGAGCGCGGTCAGTCCGAGGCCATCGGCCGCAACCTGTACGTGATGGCCGAACTCAAGGTGCCGATCATCTCCACCGTGATCGGCGAGGGCGGTTCCGGCGGTGCACTGGCCATCGCGGTGGCCGACCAGGTGCTGATGCTGCAGAACTCCACCTATTCCGTGATTTCGCCCGAGGGCTGCGCCTCCATCCTGTGGAAGAGCGCCGAGAAGGCCTCGGTGGCCGCCGAGGCGATGGGTATTACCGCCGATCGTCTGCTCGGGCTTGGTCTCATCGACACGGTGGTGCCGGAGCCGGTCGGTGGCGCCCATCGTGATCACGCCAGCATGGCTGCACGTCTGCAAAAGGCGTTACAGGAAGCGCTGCGTCAGGTGGCGGACCTGACTGCGGAGGAGCTTGTCGAGCGACGTTTCGAGCGTCTGATGAGCTATGGCCGCTTCAAGGATTCCGACGCAGCTTGATGCTCCTCTCGCCGCGCGCATTGCGGCGGTGCTGGAGGAAGCCGGGGCGGGGCGGGGCGCTCGCCTGTGCGTTGCCCTCTCCGGCGGGGTCGATTCCGTCGTCCTGCTGCATGTGCTGGCCGCGTTGCGCGATGTCGCCGGCTTCGAGCTGGCAGCGGCGCATGTCCATCATGGCTTGAGTCCGCACGCCGGGCACTGGCTTGAGCATTGTGCGGCGCTCTGCCGATGGCTTGATGTGCCCTTCACACCCTTGCAGGTCAGCGTGCCGCGTGACCATCCCGACGGTCTCGAAGCCGCGGCGCGCGCGGCGCGGCATGCTGCGCTGTCTGGAGTCACGGCGGACTGGCTGGTGTTCGGCCACCACCGCGATGATCAGGCCGAGACCGTGCTGTTCCGTCTGTTGCGCGGAGCCGGTGTGCGCGGCGCGGCGGCAATGGCGATGATCGAGCCCGGTCGTCTGCGCCCCCTGCTGACGACTTCCCGATCCGGGATTCTTGCCTGGGCCCGCGCTCACGACCTGTCCTGGGTCGAGGACGAGAGCAATGCCGAGCTGCGGCATGCCCGCAATTTCCTGCGTCACGAGATCCTGCCGCGCATCGAGTCGGTGTTTCCGGCCGCAGCCGGAATGCTGGCGCGCTCGGCAGAGAACTTTCGCGAGGCCGATGCCTTGCTGGCCGATCTGGCGGTGATCGACGCTGCCGCCTGCGGCGGGGAGCAGCTGTCCATCGACGCCTTGCGGCGGCTGCCGGAAAGCCGGATGCGCAACCTGATCCGTGCCCGCATCCAGGAGCTCGGTCTGGATGCCCCGCCGCGGGCGCGTCTGCTTGAGGCCGTGCGGCAGTTGCGGGTAAGCGAGGCCACTTCCTTATACCTGCCGCTTGGTGCGGCCGCGTGCTGCCTGCACCGTGGAACGCTCCGGATCGAGGCGGCGCTCGGAGAGGCGCCGTGTGCCGTGGTCTGGCGCGGGGAGACGGAGTTGCCGTGGGGCGATGGTCGCGTGCGCCTGGTCGAGGCGTTCGGTGCGGGCGTCAGCGTGGCGAGTCTGCACGCCGCGAGCGAGGTCTTGTTCGATCGGCGCCGGGAAGGTCTGCGCATGTGCAACGCAGCCGGCCGGCCGCGTCACAGCTTCAAGAATCTTTGTCAGGAAGCGGGTGTTCCGGCCTGGCTGCGCGGGCATCTGCCGGTGCTGTACATCGACGGCGAGCCGGCGTGGATCGCCGGCGTGGGGATTGCGCCGCACCTGGCCTGCGCGGCGGATGAGCCCGGGCTGCAGCCGGAGTGGCTCAGAGGCTGACGCCCTTGAGCATCTGCGCTAGTTCGACGGCCGAGCGCACCGACATCTTCTCGAAGATGCGCGAGCGATGGGCTTCGACGGTGCGCATCGAGATGTTCAGTTCATCCGCGATGACCTTGTTGTACTTGCCTTCCAGAATCAGCGCCATGACCTCGCGCTCGCGTGTGGTGAGCAGGGTGAGGCGTTCGCTCACGGCCTGACTGGCGCTCTGTGCCTGGCGGTGCTCGGCGTTGATCTCCATGGCGCGCTGGATCACCGCGATGAGGTCACCGTCATTGAAAGGCTTCTCGATGAAGTCGTGTGCGCCGTTCTTCAGTGCGGCCACCGCCATCGGCACGTCGCCGTGACCGGTGATGAAGATCACCGGCAGGGTATTGCCGCGCGCACGCAGCACGTCGAAACACTCCAGCCCGCTCATGCCTTCCATGCGGATGTCGAGCACCACGCAGCCGGCCCAGTCGGGGCCGATGGCGTCGAGAAACTCCTCGGCGCTGGCCCAGGTGGTGCAGGGCATCTTGCGGGTCTTGAGCAGCCATTGCAGGGCGTCGCGGATGGCTTCGTCGTCGTCGACGATGTGTGCGCAGGGTGTGTTCATGCGGGGTTGGTTTCCATTTCGACTGGGAGGGTGAGGACGAAGACGGCGCCGCCCTCGGCGCCGGCCTCGAAGGCCAGGCGGCCGTGGTGCAGCTCGGCGATGGAGCGACAGATGTTGAGCCCCATGCCCATGCCTTCCTGCTTGGTGGAGAAGAAGGGCTCGAACAGGCGCTTGGCGTGGTCGGCGTCGATGCCCGGGCCGCGGTCGGTGACGCGCAGGATCAGGTTGCCGTTCTTCTCCTGCGTCGTGACGGTGATGACGCGGCGCTCGCCGGGTAGTCCGGCGACGGCGTCCATGCCGTTGCGGACCAGGTTCACCACCAGTTGCTCGATCATCACCGGGTCGGCGGTGAGCGGCGGCATGCCGGGCGCCAGTTGCAGCACGATGCGCATCTGCCGTTTGCGGGCGTCGGCATCCATCAGTTCGATGGCCTCGCGTACCACGTCGTTGAGCGCGATGCGCTCGCGCTTGGGCTCGGAGCGGCGCACGAAGTCATGCACGCGATGGATGATGGCTGCGGCGCGGTAGGCCTGACGGGCGATCTTCTCGTGGATTTCGCGCAGTTCCAGCGGGTCGATGTAGCCCTCTTCGAGCAGGTTGAGGCAGCCGCTGTTGTAGGTGCTGATGGCGGCCAGCGGCTGGTTCAGCTCGTGTGCCAGGGTGGAGGCCATTTCTCCCATGGTGATCAGGCGCGAGGTGGCCTGCAGGCGGTCGTCCTGCTGGCGTGCGAGTTCGCGCGCGCGCTTGCGCTCGGTGATGTCCATGATCGAGCCCATCCAGCCGGTCTGGCGCCCGGAAGCGTCGATCAGCGGGGCCTCGAAGATCAGGGCGTCGATGTCCTCGCCGTTCTTGCGCCGCAGCTTCACCTCGACGCCGGCCCGCGGACCCTGGCCGGACAGGATCATGTCGTGGATCTCCTGCAGGCGCTCGATGTGGTCCGGGTGCCAGTACGGCATCGGCGGGCGCAGCCCGATGAGTTCCTGTGCGCTGAAGCCGACCATGTTGCAGAAGGCCGGGTTCACGTAGGTGATGCGTCCGGCCAGGTCGCGGGCGCGCAGGCCGGTGAGCAGCGAATCCTCCATGGCCTTGCGGAACAGCGTCTCGCCGCGCAGTGCCTGTTCGGCGGCAAGTCGGCGTTTGAGTTGCAGGCGCAGTTGCCAGAAGCTCCACAGCAGGATGATGGCGAGCGCCAGAATGGAACTCATCAGGATCACCGGAATCCAGCGGATGTCGCCCTTGTAGGCGGTGATCTGCAGCATCAGGCCGTGCCCCGGCGGATCGAAGGGCATGGTGTAGGAATGGGTGTCGGAGAGCGGGGCGACGCGCGAGCGCGCAGTGATCTCGTTGCCCTCGGAGTCGGTCACGCTGACGCGGTACTTTTCCGTGAACCACCAGGGCAGTTCGCGCGCGAGCAGGCCTTCGAGCGAGTACACTCCCACGCTGATTCCCAGCAGGCCGGAGTCGGAATAGGCCGGGATATGCACCTCGAACTGGTGCCCGCCGCCGGCCGCCGGATAGACCGGGCCATACACCGGCCGTCCGATGGTGCGTGACAGGCGCGACAGGTCGGGGTCGATGATGGCCTGCAGGCCGAGGTCGTCGTTGCCGGCCGGTGCTTCGGACAGCGGTGGCAGCACGCCGAGGATGTTGCCGGCGCCGTCGAGCCAGATCACGCGGGTCAGGCCGTTCTCCGCGCGAAGCATCTGGCGCAGGCGGGCGTCGGTCTGGGGGGCGATGTCACTGACAACCAGTTCGGGGCCGAGCTGGGCCAGCTGGGCGGCGTTGCGGTCGAGCTGGAACTGCAGGCTCTGCTCCATCCACAGCACGTCGCTGATCAGGGTGTGGCGCTGGCTGTCCTCGTCGTGCACGCGGGTGAGCCAGATCAATGCGCCGATGAGCAGCACGAACAGCGCCAGCGCCGCGTAGGGCAGGCGGGAGGCCCAGTGATGGGCGTGGCTGGCGGGCAGTGAGCTGGTGTCCATGGTTCGGGCGGGGCGCTTCGGTGTCGCGGTCATTGTGCGGCCGGAGGGCCGTGGGAGGCAAAGCAGTGAGATATCTCATGCCGCTCCTGTTGTCCATGTGTTTCGGCGCAGGCCTGCCGTCCGCATGGGCCGAGGAGCCCATCATCATCCGTTTCAGTCACGTCGTGGCGCCCGATGCCCCCAAGGGCAAGGCAGCCGAGTTCTTTGCGCGCCGCGCGCAGGAGCTGACCGACGGCCGCGTCCGGGTCGAGGTCTATGCCAACAGTTCGCTGTATGCCGACCGCGAAGAAATGGAGGCCCTGCAGCTGGGCGCCGTGCAGATGCTGGCGCCGTCGCTGGCCAAGTTCAGCGTGCTCGGTGCGACCGCCTTCGAGGTCTTCGACCTGCCCTACATCTTCGAGGATCGGCGTGCCCTGCGCGCGGTCACCGAAGGCGAGATCGGCGAGCGTCTGCTGGAACTGCTGGAAGAGCGGGGGATCAAGGGACTGGCGTTCTGGGACAACGGCTTCAAGTCGTTCTCGGCTAATACGCCGATCCGCAGTCCGGCCGACCTGGCCGGCAAGCGCATGCGCATCCAGTCCTCGCGCGTGATCGAGGAGCAGATGCTGGCGCTCGGGGCGGTGCCACACATGATGGCGTTCTCCGACGTGTACGAGGCGCTGCGGGTGGGGGTGGTCGACGGCACGGAAAATCCGCACTCGAATCTGTACACCCAGCGCATGCATGAGGTGCAGCCCTATCTGGCGCTCACCGAACATGGTTATCTCGGCTATGCCGTGATCGTGAACAAGCGCTTCTGGGACAACCTACCGCGCGGCGTGCGACGCCAGCTCGAGCGCGCCATGCGCGAGGCTACCCATTACGCCAACCAGATTGCGCGGGAAGAGAACATGACGGCGCTGGCGGCGATTCGCGCCGCCGGTACCACCGAGGTGTATGAGCTGAGCGCCGAGGAGCGGGAGGCTTTCCGGCGCGCCCTGTTGCCGGTGCATCGCAGCGCGGCAGGGCGTATCGGCGAGGAATTGCTGCGCGACATCTATCGCGCCACCGGCTTCCGTGGCAGTGACGGTTGAGGCCCGGGTCGGCGCCGAAAGCGCGTGAGAAAGAGAGGCTTCGCTGTTAAACTACAGGGCTTTATCCACACTGCCGTCGTTGACGACAGAGCCGCTAACCGGAGATCCCGCATGGCCATCGAACGCACCCTTTCCATCATCAAGCCCGACGCCGTTGCCAAGAACGTCATCGGCCAGATCTACCAGCGCTTCGAAGGCGCCGGCCTGAAGGTCGTGGCGGCCCGCATGATGCACCTGTCCGAGCGTGAAGCAGCCCAGTTCTACGCCGTGCACAAGGAGCGTCCGTTCTTCAAGGATCTGGTGTCCTTCATGATTTCCGGCCCGGTCATGGTGCAGGCGCTGGAAGGCGAGAACGCGATTGCCAAGAACCGTGACCTGATGGGTGCGACCGATCCGAAGAAAGCTGCGCCGGGCACCATCCGCGCCGACTTCGCCGACTCCATCGACGCCAACGCCGTGCATGGTTCCGACGCTCCGGAAACCGCTGCCGTGGAAGTGGCGTTCTTCTTCCCGGGCCTGGACGTCCACAGCCGCTGAGGATGACGGCCGGCGCCTTCGGGCGCCGGCCTCGCCATCATGAGTACCCCGGTCAACCTTCTCGATTTCGACAGCGACGGCCTCGTCGCCTGGTTCGCCGGACTGGGCGAGAAGCCCTTTCGCGCGCGCCAGGTGTTGCGCTGGATCCATCGCGAGGGCTGCGATGACTTCGACGCCATGACCGACGTCGCCAAGTCCCTGCGTGCCAAGCTCAAGGACATGGCCGTGATCCGCGCGCCGCAGGCGGTGCGCGACAGTGTGTCCACTGACGGTACGCGCAAGTGGCTGCTGGATGTCGGCAACGCCAATGCCGTCGAGACCGTATTCATTCCGGAAACCAGCCGCGGCACGCTGTGCGTGTCCTCGCAGGCCGGTTGCGCGCTCGATTGCGCGTTCTGCTCGACCGGCAAGCAGGGCTTCAACCGCAACCTGTCGGCCGGCGAGATCATCGGCCAGCTGTGGCTGGCCAACCGGCTGCTGGGTGCGGCGCGGGATGCCGCGTCCGACCTGGATGCCGGCGAGAAGGACAACGGCCGCATCATCAGCAACGTCGTGATGATGGGCATGGGCGAGCCGCTCACCAATTTCGACAACGTCGTCACCGCGCTGCGCCTGATGCTCGACGACCACGCCTACGGCCTGTCGCGTCGCCGCGTGACGGTGTCGACCTCCGGTATCGTGCCGGCCATGGACCGGCTGCGCGATGAATGCCCGGTGGCGCTGGCGGTCTCGCTGCACGCGCCGAACGACCCCCTGCGCGATCGTCTCGTGCCGATCAACCAGAAGTACCCGCTGGTCGAGCTGATGGCTGCCTGTCGCCGCTATCTGGAGCGCGCGCCGCGCGACTTCATCACCTTCGAGTACGTCATGCTCGATGGCGTCAATGACGCCGATGAGCACGCCCGCGAACTCATCGAGCTGGTGCGGGACGTGCCGTGCAAGTTCAATCTGATACCGTTCAATCCGTTCCCGGGTTCGGAGTTCCGGCGTTCTGCGGCCGACCGTATCCGGCGTTTCGCGGCCATCCTGATCGATGCCGGCATCGTCACCACCACGCGCAAGACGCGCGGCGATGACGTCGATGCCGCCTGCGGTCAGCTGGCCGGACAGGTGCAGGATCGTACGCGGCGAACGCTGCGGCTGGTCAATTCGTGAGGGGGTGGCGATGAGGCGGACGTGGGCTGTGATGTCGGTGTCGGCGGTTGTCCTGCTGGCGGGGTGCGCAACGACGGGAGGCGGTGGCAGCTTCGACTCCGCCTCACCGGTAGCCGTGCGGCCGATGCTCGATCTGCCGCCGACCAACGAATCCGAGCGTGGCGCACGCGTGCATGTCGAGCTCGGTACCGCCTATTTCGATATCGGGCGCTATGACATCGCCCTTGACGAAGCGCGCGTGGCGCTGGTGCATGTGTCGAACTTTCCGCCCGCCTTTCACCTGATGGGCATGGTCTACATGTTCCTCGGCGATGACGGGGCTGCGCGCGAGAATTTCCAGCGTGCGCTTGCTGCCGCGCCCAATGACCCCGATTTCAACAACAGCTTCGGCTGGTTCCTGTGCGTCAAGGGGGACGAGAAGGAAGGCCTGCGCCGCCTCGATATCGCTGCCCGAAACCCGTATTACCGTTACCCGGCCCGCCCCCAGATCAACGCGGGCCTGTGTCATCTGCGCGAGGGTGGGGTCGATGCGGCGGAGCTGCGCTTCCGTCGGGCGCTGGCGCTGCAGCCGGATAACCTCACCGCGCAGTACGGGCTGGCAGAAGTCGCCTATCGCAAGAACAACTATGCCGAGGCGCGGCGCCTGCTGATTGCCTTGCACCAGCAGGCCGATCCGACCGCCGAATCCGTCTGGCTCGGGCTGCGTGCCGAGCGCAAGCTCGGCAACCGTACCGCCGAGGCCAGTTACGCCGCTCAACTGGAGGGGCGTTTCAAGGATTCGCCGCAGTACCTCTTGATGAAGAAGGGTGAATACGAGTGAGTGAGTACAGTACGGACGGCAACGAGTCCGGCGTCCCGATGGAAGCCGCGGTGCCGCCGCTGGGCGCGGTGCTGCGCGCAGCGCGGGAGTCGCGCGGTGAATCGCTGTCCGAGGTCGCCATGGCGCTCAAGCTGTCGGTGCGGCAGCTGGAGGCGATGGAGCAGGAGCGCTTTGCCGACCTGCCTGGTCCGGCATTCGTGAAAGGCTTCGTGCGCAATTACGGCCGTCACCTCGGCGTCGATGTCGAGCCCATGATCGCCGCGCGCTGGGGTGGCTCGGCAGCCACGAGCATCGAGCTGACGCCGATGACCAATGCCGAGGGCACGCTGCCGGTGTCGGGCACGCCCTCGCGCATGAGCCGGGTGCTTGCCCCGCTGCTGTTGATCCTGCTGCTCGGGGGTGGTCTGGCCTGGTACTTCGACGGGTTTGATCCGCATCCGGCGGCGCCGGAGGCAGAGCCGGCGGCCGCGCTTGCGCCGGACGAGACCCCGCAGCCCGAAGCGGAAGGTTATCCGCCGCCGCTTGCGGAAGGCAGCGAAGAAGCCGCGGTCGAGCCGCTGCCCGCTGCTGCGGAACTGACGCCTGTGCCGCCCGCCCCTGTGACCGAGCCCGAGTCCCAGCCGGCGCCTGCTGCGCCGACGGCCGCGGCAGAAACACCCGCGGCGCCCGCTGCCGGCGATGTTCAGGCCGCTGCGCCGTCGGCGGCCGATTCCGCCGCCGAACTCGCTTCCGGCCCCGGCCGGCTGGTTTTCCGGCTCGATCAGGAGTCGTGGCTGGAGGTACGGGACAGCCGTGACCGCCGTCTCTATTCCGGCGTCGGCAGTGCCGGTTCGGTGCGCGTCGTGCAGGGCCAGCGCCCGTTTTCGATTGTCGTCGGCAATGCCGCCGGGGTGCGCCTGGAGCACGCCGGCAGCGAGATCGATCTGGCCCCGCATACATCGTCCGGCGGCGTCGCCCGCCTGCAGGTGGACTAAGTCATGAGTACCTCGCTGACCTCTGCCGCCGCACGACGCGCCACGCGCCAGGTGCGCATCGGCCGCGTCACCATCGGGTCGGATGCGCCCATCGTCGTGCAGTCGATGACCAACACCGACACCGCCGATGTGCTGGGCACCGCCATGCAGGTGGCCGAGCTGGCACGCGCCGGCTCCGAGATCGTGCGCATCACCGTCAACAACGAGGAAGCCGCCAAGGCCGTGCCGCACATCCGTGACCGCCTGCTGGCGCTGAACATGGACGTGCCGCTGGTGGGGGACTTCCACTACAACGGCCACACGCTGCTCGCCAAGTACCCGGCCTGCGCCGAGGCGCTGGCGAAGTTGCGCATCAACCCCGGCAACGTCGGCGCCGGTACCAAGCGCGATCCGCAGTTCGCGGCCATTGTCGAGATCGCCTGCAAGTACGACAAGCCGGTGCGCATCGGCGTGAACTGGGGCAGCCTCGACCAGTCCGTGCTGGCGCGCATCATGGATGCCAACGCGAAGCTGCCGGAGCCGCGCGATGCCGGTGCCGTGATGCGCGAGGCGCTGATCGTGTCGGCGCTGGAATCGGCAGCGAAGGCCGAGGAATACGGGCTGGCGGGCAACCGCATCATCCTGTCCGCCAAGGTTTCCAGTGTGCAGGACCTGATCGCGGTGTACCGCGATCTGGCGCGCCGTTGCGATTATCCGCTGCATCTCGGGCTCACCGAGGCCGGCATGGGCTCCAAAGGTATCGTCGCGTCCACGGCGGCGCTGGCGGTGCTGCTGCAGGAAGGTATCGGTGACACCATCCGCGTGTCGCTCACGCCGCAGCCCGGCGGCAAGCGTACCGAGGAGGTCATCGTAGCGCAGGAAATCCTGCAGACCATGGGCCTCCGCGCCTTCACGCCGATGGTCACGGCCTGCCCGGGTTGCGGGCGCACCACCAGCACCTTCTTCCAGGAGCTGGCCGACAGCATCCAGACCTATGTGCGTGAGCAGATGCCGGTATGGCGCGAGGAGCGCGACGGCGTCGAGAACCTCACGCTGGCGGTGATGGGCTGTGTGGTGAACGGGCCGGGCGAGAGCAAGCACGCCAACATCGGCATCTCGCTGCCCGGCACCGGCGAGAGCCCGGCCGCCCCCGTGTATGTGGATGGCGAGAAGGTCATGACGCTGCGCGGTGACAACATCGCCGCCGAGTTTCGCGCCATCGTGGACGGCTACGTCGAACGCAAGTATCCGAAAAAGGCGGGCGCGACCCGCAACACCGAAAACATTCAATGAGTCAGCACAATCTTCAGTCCGTGCGCGGGATGAACGACATCCTGCCCGACGACGCCGAACGCTGGGAGCACTTCGAGGACATCGTCCGCGACTGGCTGCGCAGCTACGGTTACCGCCCCATCCGCATGCCCATCGTCGAGCACACGCCGCTGTTCAAGCGCGCCATCGGCGAGGTCACCGACATCGTCGAGAAGGAGATGTATTCCTTCGAGGACGCGCTCAACGGCGAACACCTGACCTTGCGGCCGGAAGGCACGGCGTCCTGCGTGCGCGCCGCGATCCAGCACGGACTGCTGCATGGTGGCGGTCAGCGCCTGTACTACCACGGCCCGATGTTCCGCCACGAACGTCCGCAGAAAGGGCGTTACCGCCAGTTCCACCAGATCGGGGTCGAGGCGCTGAACTTTGCCGGGCCGGATATCGATGCCGAACTGATCCTGATGTGCGCGCGGCTGTGGGACGACCTCGGCATCGAGGATGTCGAACTGCAGCTCAACTCGCTCGGCTCGGCCGAGGAGCGCGCAGCCCATCGCACGGCGCTGATCGCCTATCTGGAGCAGCACCAGGACGTGCTCGACGAGGACGCGAAGCGGCGCCTGTACTCCAATCCGCTGCGCATTCTCGACACCAAGAATCCGGCACTGCAGGACATCGTCGAGGCCGCGCCGCGGCTGTCCGAATACCTGGGAGCCGAATCGGTCGAGCACTTCGAGGGCGTGCAGCGTGTGCTGCGCGATGCCGGCATCCCCTATCGCATCAACCATCGGCTGGTGCGCGGGCTGGACTACTACAACCGCACGGTCTTCGAATGGGTCACGACGAAGCTCGGCGCGCAGGGTACGATCTGCGCTGGCGGCCGCTACGACACGCTGGTCCAGCTGCTGGGCGGCAAGCCCGCGCCAGCCGCGGGTTTCGCGATCGGTATCGAGCGCCTGTTGGCGCTGTGGCAGGAGTTCGGCGGTCAGGCCGAGCCGCAGCAGCCCGATGTGTATATCGTGGCCTCCGGCTCGGAGGCGCAGCGCATGGCCTTCCGCGCGGCCGAGGCGCTGCGTGGTTTCGGCTTTGCCGTGCTGATGCATTGCGGTGGCGGCAGCTTCAAGTCGCAGATGAAGAAGGCTGATGCCAGCGGCGCGCAGCTTGCCGTGATCATCGGTGACGACGAGGCGGCGGCCGGTGAAGTGGGGCTCAAGCCCCTGCGCGGACCCGGGGCGCAGCAGCGCATCGCACTCGAGTCGCTGGCCGATGCGGTGGTCGAATATCTATTCAAGGAAGACGAGGAAGACGATGGCGCACTATGACCTCGAGGAACAGGAGCAGCTTTCCCAGATCAAGGCCTGGTGGGAGCAGTACGGCAAGTACGTGACCGCCCTGATCGTGGCCGCTGCGGTGGCCTCGGTGAGCTGGCAGGGCTGGCGGTGGTACCAGGACAAGCAGGCCGGCGAGGCTGCTTCGCTGTACTTCGCGGTGCAGCAGGCCGCGTCCTCCGGAGAGGCCGCGCGCGCGCGCGATGCCGCCGGTCAGCTGGTGGAGCGCCATGCCTCCTCGCCGTACGCCGCGCTTGGTGCGCTGCTGTCGGCGGCGGTGCAGGTTGACAGTGGTGACGCGCGCAATGCCCGCGCCCAGCTCGAATGGGTCGCCGACAACAGCCGCGACGCCATGCTGCGCGACATCGCGCGCCTGCGTCTGGCGGTCCTGCTGTTTGATGAAGGCAGTCACGATGAAGCCCTGAGTCGCCTGTCGGCTGCGCCGGACCCCTCGCTGACCGCGCGCTATGACGACCTCAAGGGCGATGTGCTGCGTGCCGCCGGACGCCGTGACGAGGCCCGTGCCGCCTACGATGCGGCGCTGGCAGCGCTCGGTAGCGAGAGTGGCCAGGCAGCCGACATGGCGCGCTCGATCATCCGCATCAAGCTCGAATCCCTGGAGTCCTGAGACATGAGGCCCATCTCCGCGTCCGCCCTGTTGCTCGTTGCCGGTGTCGTGCTGTCCGGCTGCTCTTCGCTCAATCCGTTCGCGGCCAAGGCGCCCAAACCGGCCGAGCCGCCGGCATTCCAGCCCAAGGCCGAGATCCGCGAGTTGTGGCAGGTCCGTGTAGGCGGGGGTGACGGCTATCTGTTCCAGCCGGTCGTGGTCGATGGTTCGGTGTATGCGGCCGGGGCGGGCGGCACGGTGGCGCGCATCGATGCGTCCGGCCGTACGCGCTGGAGTCGCGACGTCAATGCCAACCTGAGCGCCGGCGTCGGCAGCGACGGCAAACACGTGGCGGTGGTCACCGTGCGCGGCGAACTGGTGGTGCTCGACGCCGAGAACGGCAGCGAGAAATGGCGCAAGCCGGCGGGTGTCGAAGTGCTCGCACCTCCGGGGGTGTC
>JAJLLM010000065.1:0-36597 GCA_033837965.1 Pseudazoarcus pumilus | reverse complement strand
CAAGAATCGAAACTGTCTGAGGAAACCTGAATGAGTGCAATCATCGACGTCATCGCCCGCGAGATTCTCGATTCGCGCGGCAACCCCACGGTCGAAGCCGACGTACTGCTCGAGTCCGGCGTGATGGGCCGTGCGGCCGTGCCGTCGGGCGCGTCGACCGGCTCGCGTGAGGCCATCGAACTGCGTGACGGCGACGCCGCGCGCTATCTCGGCAAGGGCGTGCTGCGCGCTGTCGAGAACGTCAATACCGAAATCTCCGAGGCGCTGATCGGCCTGGATGCCGAAGAGCAGACCTTCATCGACCGCACGCTGATCGAACTCGACGGCACCGAGAACAAGTCGCGCCTCGGCGCCAACGCCATGCTGGCGGTGTCGATGGCAGTGGCCAAGGCGGCTGCCGAAGAAGCCGGTCTGCCGCTGTTCCGTTACTTCGGCGGTTCGGGCCCGATGTCCATGCCGGTGCCGATGATGAACGTCATCAACGGCGGCGAGCACGCAAACAACAGCCTGGATATCCAGGAGTGCATGATCATGCCGGTGAGCATGGGCAGCTTCCGTGAGGCCCTGCGTTGCGGCGCCGAGATCTTCCACCACCTGAAGAAGATCACCGACAAGAAGGGCTACCCGACCACCGTCGGCGACGAAGGCGGTTTTGCGCCCAACGTGTCGGGCACCGAAGAGGCGCTGAACCTGATCCAGGAAGCCATCGTGGCGGCCGGCTACGTGCCGGGCAAGGACGTGCTGCTGGCGCTCGACTGCGCCGCCTCGGAGTTCTACAAGGACGGCAAGTACGTGCTGGCCGGCGAAGGCAAGACGCTCGACGCGGCGGGCTTCACCGAGTATCTGGCCGACCTGTGCGAGCGCTTCCCCATCGTTTCCATCGAGGACGGCATGGCCGAGAATGACTGGGCCGGCTGGAAGCTGCTGACCGAGCGTCTGGGCAAGAAGGTGCAACTGGTGGGTGATGACCTGTTCGTCACCAACACCGCCATCCTCGAGCAGGGTATCGAGCAGGGCATCGCCAACTCCATCCTGATCAAGATCAACCAGATCGGCACGCTCACCGAGACCTTTGCTGCGGTCGAAATGGCCAAGCGCGCCGGTTACACCGCCGTGATCTCGCACCGTTCGGGCGAGACCGAAGACTCGACCATCGCCGACATCGCGGTGGGTCTGTCGGCCATGCAGATCAAGACCGGTTCGCTGAGCCGTTCGGACCGCATCTCGAAGTACAACCAGCTGCTGCGCATCGAGGAAGACCTCGGCGATTCCGTGGATTACCCGGGTCGCAAGGCTTTCTACAATCTGCGCAATCGCTGACCGAAGCCGCCGCCTCCGGGCGGCGGTTGTGCATGGTACGGCCGGCATCGAAGGGTGCCGGCCTTTGCTCAGGCGAACATCCTGACGATGCGTTGGCCGCTGATTCTCCTTGCCACGCTGGCCGTGGTGCTGCAGTACCCGCTGTGGGTCGGCAAGGGGGGCTGGTTTCGCGCCTGGGAAGTCGATGCCCGGTTGGTCGAGCAGCAAGATGAAAACCGTCGG
This sequence comes from Pseudazoarcus pumilus, assembly GCA_033837965.1. Lineage (GTDB taxonomy): Bacteria > Pseudomonadota > Gammaproteobacteria > Burkholderiales > Rhodocyclaceae > Pseudazoarcus > Pseudazoarcus pumilus_A. The sequence goes on along the minus strand of JAJLLM010000065.1, from coordinate 35,055 downwards.
CTGGAGCAGCGCAATGCTGCGCTGGCGGCGGAAGTGGAAGATCTGAAGTCGGGCAACGAAGCCATCGAGGAGCGTGCGCGCTTCGACCTCGGGCTGACCCGCAAGCAGGAAATCTTCGTGCAGGTGCCGGCGCCGCGCTGAAACGCGGCCGGATCAGGCTTCGAGCCGGAAAGTCACCGGCCCTTCATTCACCAGCGATACCGACATGTCGGCGCCGAAACGCCCGCTGGCGACGTCGGCATGGACTGCGCGAGCGCGCGTTACCAGATACTCGAACAGGTGCTGCGCCTGCTGCGGTTCGGCTGCGCTGGAAAAGCTCGGACGGCTGCCCTTGCGGGTGTCGGCTGCGAGCGTGAATTGCGGCACCAGCAGCAGACTGCCGCCGCTGTCCTGCAACGAGCGGTTCATGCGTCCGTTCTCGTCGGAAAACACGCGGTAGCCGAGCAGGCGTTCGAGCAGTCGATCGGCATTGCCGGAGGCGTCCTCGCGTTCGATGCCGATCAGCGCGAGCAGGCCGTGACCGATGCGGCCGACCACCTGGCCGGCGACCGTGACTTCGGCGCGCGAAACGCGCTGGATCAGTGCGATCACGCCGGAGTGGCGACGCAGGTGTGCAACTGTTCCGTGCCGGGCAGTTCCAGCACGGCAGCCGAGCGGCCCGCCTGCAGCACGCGCTGGCCATCACTCCAGATACGTCCGGGTTTGACCTCGGCGAGGGCAAAGATGCCGCTGCCGTGACGCAGGCGCACATGGTCGGTGAGAAACTCGACGACGAAGCGGTCGCCGCTGTTACACACGAAGCCGCGTGTCTCGGCCTTGCTGCTGGTCCAAGCCGTTCCGGTGAGCAATGCACCGACGGCAAGGGCCGCAGCGAGGATGGACAGGCGGAGGCGGGAGCGTGAGGTATTCATGCGGGGTCCGGGTTCAGTCGGTGAGTTCGATGGTGCCGCTGACCGTAACGGTGATCTCGCTCTGGCCGCCTTGCAGCGGGGCGGACTCGTCCTTGGCGAAGGACATGGCGCTGGCGCGCATCATCGGATAGACCGGGGTGGAGCCCCCGTGCTGCACCGACAGATGACGGATGCGATAGCGCTTGCCCAGCGCATTGGAGAGCACTTCGGCGCGCTCCTCGAAGGCGCGGATGGCATCCACCGCAGCGACGTTTGCGGCCTTGGCGCGGGTTTCCGGCGCCGGCTGCATGTTCAGGTTGGCAATCAGCAGGGTCTGCTGCAACTGGCCGATCAGCGCGGACAGCGCGCCCATGTCACGGCTCTCCAGTTCGATGGTGGAGCGCATGCGCCACGCTTCGATGCGGTTGCCTTCCCGGTCGTGCACCGGATAGGTCGAGCTGCCGGCGGTCGAGGTCATCACCGTGGTGTAGGGCTTGGCGGTCTCCAGCGCATCGGCGATGGCGCGATTGACCTTGGCGGCAAGCGCGGGTGCACTCTTGTCGGTCGCTTCGAAGTAGAGCTGGGCGCGGCCGAGATCGTTTTCGGCCTTGCTGCCGGCCTCGGCCGAGAGGTCGATGGTGGTCGCCGCAGGGGGCTTGGCGAGGGCGGGGGCCGACAGGGCAATCAGCAGGGCGGCGAAGAGGGCGGGGACGACGTTGCGATTCATTGGTAACTCCGCATAAGGTCCGGATGGAGCCGGAGTGTAACGCGCGCCCTGCGCCGGCACGGCGCCCCGGCTGTAATGCGATGTAAGCCCTGTTACAAAGCGGCCGGTCTCAGCGTGTCTGTACCGTGTCGCCGATGCGTTGCAGGCCGGCGGTGTACAGGCGCACGTTCTCGACGTAGTGATCGGCGTTGTGTTCGATACGCGCCAGCTCTTCGTCGGTCACTTCACGGATGATGCGGCCGGGCGAACCGACCACCAGCGAGCGGTCGGGGATGACCTTGCCTTCCGGGATGAGGGCATTGGCGCCGATGATGCAGCCCTTGCCGATCACGGCGTTGTTGAGGATCACGGCATTGATGCCGATCAGCGTCGAGTCGCCGACGGTACAGCCGTGCAGCATCACCTTGTGGCCCAGCGAAACGCGCCGGCCGATGGTCAGCGGTACGCCGAAATCGCAATGCAGGATGGAACCGTCCTGGATGTTGGTGTCGTCGCCGATGGTGATGATGTCGTTGTCGCTGCGCACCACGACGTTGTACCAGAAGCTCACGTTGCGGCCCGCGCGGACCTGGCCGATGACCGTGGCGTTGTCGGCCATCCAGCAGCCTTCGCCGAATTGCGGTGACTTGTCGCCAAGCGCGTAGATGGGCATTGCCTTACTCCCTGTGTTCCCCCGCGAGTCATGCCGCAGCGGATTTTTGTGCAGGGCGCAATGATATCAAGCGCGCTGCGGCTTGTGGCGCGGCGGCTGCGCGCCGGTGTTAGCATTGGGACCCATTTCCAGCGTCAATCCGACATGCTCAGCTACCGTCACGCCTTCCACGCTGGCAACCATGCCGACGTGCTCAAGCACTTCGTCCTGCTCGAAGTGCTGCGCTATAGCTCGCGCAAGGACAAACCGTGGTGGTACATCGATACGCATGCGGGCGCCGGTTGCTATGCCCTGACCAGCGAGCAGGCCGAGAAGACCGGCGAGCACCGTGAGGGCATCGGCCGGCTGTGGGAGCGGGACGACGTGCCGGAGGCCTTCGGGCCGTATCTTGATGCAGTGCGGCAGTTCAACCCGCATGGCGGACTCAACTTCTACCCCGGCTCGCCGGCGCTGGCCATGACGGCCCTGCGCGAGCAGGACCGCATGCGCCTGTTTGAACTGCACCCGGCCGATGCGGAGCTGCTGGCACAGACCTTCGCGCGCGACGCAGACCGGGTGGTGGTGCGCAAGGCCGACGGCCTGGCCTGCCTGCGCGGCCTGCTGCCGCCTCCGACGCGCCGCGCCGTGGTGCTGATCGACCCGTCCTACGAGGTCAAGCAGGATTACAAACAGGTCGTGCAGGTGCTGGGCGACGCGCTGCGGCGCTTTGCCGACGGCACCTATCTGCTGTGGTATCCGCTGCTGGCGCGCCCCGAGGCGCGTGGCCTGCCCGATGCCTTGCGCGAATTGGGCGCCGACAGCTGGCTGGATGTGCGCTTGGCCGTGCGGTCGCCCGGCCGGGCCGGTGCAGGCGGCATGTTCGGCAGCGGCCTGTTCATCATCAATCCGCCGTGGGTGCTGCCGCAGGTGCTGGAGGGCTGCATGCCGTGGCTGGTGAGCGCGCTGGCCGAAGACGACAATGCCGGCTTTGACGTGGAGCACCACATCCCGTGAGCGATGACAGCCTGATCCGTCTGCGTGACGCGCTGCGCGACTTTGCCGCAGAGCGCGACTGGCAGCAGTTTCACACCCCCAAGAATCTGGCAATGGCGCTTTCCGGCGAGGCCGGTGAGTTGATCGAACATTTCCAGTGGCTGACGCCCGAGCAGTCCGACGCGCTCACGGAGGCGCAGCGCGAGGCCGTCGCCCTCGAAATGGCTGATGTGCTGATGTATCTGGTGCGGCTGGCCGATGTGCTCGACATCGACCTGCAGGCGGCGGCGGAGCGCAAGCTCGCGATCAACGCTGAACGCTACCCGGCCGAACGTGCCCGCGGCACGGCGGCCAAGTACGATCAGCTGTGAACCTATCTGTTACGTTTTCGTTGCAGAATCATTTCTGCAACAATACGGCCTTTCGTGAACGGGCGGACGACGCGTGGAACTCAAGCACATCGACGAGCTGGAAAAGGCGACGAAGAAAGGGCGGGTAGAACTTTTCCGGATCGGCATCGCGCTGCTCTTCATGGTCGGGGTGATGTTCTTCGCGATGATGCGCGGGGACGTCGGCAGCAGCATGTTCGTGGTGGTAGCCGCCATGATCGGCGGCTACATGGCGATGAACATCGGCGCCAACGACGTGGCCAACAACGTCGGCCCGGCGGTCGGCTCCAAGGCGCTGACGCTGCGTGGCGCGCTGGCCATCGCGGCGATCTTCGAGGCAGCTGGTGCCATCATCGCCGGCGGCGAGGTGGTCGGCACCATCCGTAACGGCATCATCGACCCCAGCCAGATCGCCGACGCAGATACCTTCCTGTGGGTCATGATGGCCGCGCTGCTGGCCGCCGCCATCTGGCTCAACATCGCCACCGTGCTGGGCGCACCGGTGTCCACCACGCACTCCATCGTCGGCGCCGTGCTCGGGGCCGGCGTGGCCTCCAGCGGCCTCAACATCGCCAACTGGGGTACGGTTGCGCAGATCGTTGCGAGCTGGGTGGTGTCGCCCTTGATGGGCGGCCTGATTGCGGCCGGATTCTTGTATCTGGTCAAACGCTCCATCACCTACAAGTCCGATCTGGTGGCCGCCGCGCGCACCATGGTGCCGTGGCTGATCGCCTTCATGGCCTTCGCCTTCGGCACCTATCTGATGCAGAAGGGCCTGTCCAAACTGGTCAAGGTCGGCCTGCCGATGTCCTTCGCCATCGGTTTCGGGATTGCAGTGTTCGTGTTCTTCCTGGTGCGCAACCGGGTCGCGGCCCGCATCGGTGAGATCGAGAACAGCAAGGATGGCGTCAACCGCCTGTTCACCGTTCCGCTGATCTGTGCCGCCGCGCTGCTGTCGTTTGCGCACGGTTCCAACGACGTGGCCAACGCGGTCGGTCCGCTGGCGGCCATCGTCGAGGTGGTGTCGACCGGCGCCTCGACCATCGCCACCAGCGCGCCCATTCCGCTGTGGGTGATGGTGGTCGGTGGCCTCGGGCTGTCGGTGGGTTTGTGGCTGTTTGGGCCCAAGGTGATCCGCACCGTCGGTTCGGAAATCACCGAACTCGACCAGATGCGTGCTTACTGCATCGCCATGGCGGCGACCATTACGGTGATCATCGCCAGTCAGCTCGGCATTCCGGTGTCCACCACGCACATCGCGGTGGGCGGCGTGTTCGGCGTGGGCTTCCTGCGCGAATACCTCAAGAGCAACTACGCGCGCATGGTCGAGGAGATCAAGCAGCATCACCCGGAAGGTGATCAGGGCGCCATCGAGGCCTTCCTGCAGCGCTTCGACGAGGCCTCGGTCGAGGAGAAGGGCGAGATGCTGCGCGAGTTGAAGAAGGCGCAGAAGAAGCGCATCGATCCGGCCAACTTCTCCAAGACCGAACGCAAGGGGCTGCGCAAGGTGTATCGCCAGGAACTGGTCAAGCGCTCGCAGATCGTGCGCATCGTGTCGGCCTGGGTCATCACCGTGCCGGCTTCCGCGCTGATGGCCGGCATCCTGTACTTCACGATCCGCGGTATCCTCATCTGAGCCTGCCCGTCCGGGCAGACCCTGCCTGCGGGTGCACGATGCTGTTCGAAACCGTTTCCTTTCTGGCGCTGTGCCTGGTCGCGTGGTTCTGGCTGGACAGCGTCAGGCTGCGCGAGATCGGCATTGCCGCCGCGCGCCGCGCGTGTGAGCGCGAAGGCGTGCAACTGCTCGACGACACCGTGGCCTTCCGTTCGCTGCGCCCCGTGCGCAACGACGAAGGTCAGCTCACGCTGCGCCGCGTGTACGAGTTCGAGTATTCCGGTTCGGGTGACGACCGTCAGCGTGGCAGCGTGGTGATGGTCGGGCGCGAAGTGGTGCTGATCGACGTGGGTGCGCGTCGTCCCGCGCTGCACGTCGTGGTGAGCTGATTCAGCGCTGCGACTGCAAGGCGTGCAGGAATTCGTTGCGCACCTGCGCGGAAGCCTCGAATTCCCCGCTGAAGGCCTGGGTGATGACGCGTTCGTCGCCGCGTCGGTCTTCGCCCATCAGCAGACAAAGCTGTTCCGCCTCGATGATGCAGGCCGCGCCGCGCGCCTGGCCGTGACGCATCAGCGCGTCGGCGATGTCGCGCGTGAGCCATTCCTGATAGGTGAAGCGGTGGCCCAACGCGTCGACCATGCGCGCGATGCGGCCGAAACCGTGCAGTCTTCCGCCCGGCAGATAGGCCACATGCGCCACGCCGCGGAAGGGTACGAGGTGGTGCGGGCACACGCCATGGACCGAAATTCCGCGGATCACCACCATGTCGCGGCGCGCGTCCTCGAAGCCGTCGCCCAGCGCTTCGGCCGGGTCCAGTTCATAGCCGCCGAGCAGGCGTTTCTGCCACAACTCGCGCACACGGGTTGCGGTGCGGCCGGTGTGGGCGCCGTCGGCGGAGACGCCGCAGGCTTCGAGCAGCGCAACCACCGCTTTCTCGAACGCCGGTGCATCGAAGCGCCCGTGGCGCGGAATGCCCGGTGCGGCGCCGTCATGGGCGGGGTGGTCGTGGTTGCAGTCGTGGCTCATGGCGCTCTCGCTCGGTGATGTCTGGATTATGGCAGCGCCCACAGCGGCGGCTCGTCCATCAACGCGATCTGTTCGCGCAGTTCCAGGATGCGGTCCTGCCAGTAGCGTTGCGTGCCGAACCACGAGAAGGCCGCCGGAAAGGCCGGGTCCTGCCAGCGTCGCGCGATCCACGCCGAGTAGTGCAGCAGGCGCAGCGTGCGCAGTGCTTCGACCAGATGCAGTTCTCGCGGCGAGAAGTCGTGGAAGTCTTCGTAGCCGGCCAGCACGTCGGCCAGTTGCATGCTCATTTCCTCGCGCGAGCCGGACAGCAGCATCCACAGATCCTGCACCGACGGGCCCATGCGGGCGTCGTCGAAATCCACGAACTGCGGGCCGGGTGGGTCCGAGTACTCGTTCCACAACACGTTGCCGACGTGGCAGTCGCCGTGCAGACGCAGACGGGTGTAGTCGCCCGCGCGCTCGAAGCAGCGGCGCACCCCGTCCAGCGCCATGGCACTCGTCGACTCCCAGGCCTCGCGCAGATCGGGCGGAATGAAGTCTGCCGCGAGCAGCCAGTCACGCGGCTCGGTGCCGAAACTGTCGATGTCGATGGCCGGGCGGTGCGTGAACGGTGTGATGGCCCCGACGGCATGGATGCGGCCGAGGAAGCGCCCCATCCATTCGCGTGTGTCCGCGTCTCCGAGCTCCGGCGCGCGGCCGCCGACGCGCCGGAACAGCGCGAAGCGCAGGTCCTCGAAGTGGTGCAGCGTGCGCTCGCCGATCCGCTGCGGCGGGACGACCGGAATCTCGCGTTCGGCCAGTTCGGTGCTGAAGGCGTGTTCTTCGAGAATGGCCTCGTCACTCCAGCGGCCGGGGCGATAGAACTTCACCACGCACATCGGGCCGTCGTCGATGCCGACCTGATAGACGCGGTTCTCGAAGCTGTTGAGCGCCAGCAGGCGGCCGTCGGGTACCAGCCCGACGCTCTCCAGCGCGCTGAGCAGGCGATCCGGCGTGAGGTCGGAGAAGGGGGCGGCGTGATTGCTCAATGCAGGGCTCGACGGCAAGGGGGCTTTCATTGTGGCAGGTCGGGCAGCGGACAAAAACCGCGCGCCTGCAATGGCCTTCGCCCGGACCGATTTGCCCGCATGGGCGGGCGGGGGCACAATCGCGCCTTTTCGCAGGAAGCCGCATGTCCACGCCCGCCGCCGCCATTCCGCCCGACGAACTGGCCGAACTTGCTCCGCGCGAGGTGCAGTTGCGTGCCGCGCGCATGGTGCAGGACGCCTTTGCGCAGGTGTTCCGCCTCAGTGTCGAGGGGGATGCGCCGGCGGCCAGCGAGGGCGTGACCCAGCTCACCGAGACCTTGTCGAACTGGGCCCGCGCCGGTGCCGACGAGGAAGCGCGCGCGCTGCGTCTGGCGATGCTGGTGAGCGGTCTGGATCAGTGGGGTGTAGCCTACAGCCGTGCCTTCGGTCTGCAGGCCATTCCGGCGCTGTCGGTGCTGGTGGGCGGCATGCGTACCGCGCTGGATGCCGAGGCCGATGCGCGCTTCGGGCGGCAGTTCGCGGCCATCGAGGCGGGCGAGGGCAACGTCATCGACTTCAAGATCGATCTGCGTCGCAGCCTGCATCTTGCGTTGTGGCACGCCATGATTGCCTGCGAGGACAAGGACGAGGCGGAAGCCGTCGCGCAGGCGCTGGGCGGCATGCTGCTCGGGCTCACGACCTCCATGCCGAAACTTGGGTGGCGACTGGTGGCCGATGCGCTGTCGCACATGCAGATCCGCTGCCTGGCCGACAGTCTGGCCACCGAAGGGCTGGCCCGCGAGACCAATGAGGCGCTGTTTGCTGCGCTGGGCCGCGAACTCGCGCCGCAAACGCGCGATCTGGTCTTCGCGCACTCGGCCGAGGCCGTGCGTACCTGGCTGCAGTCGGGCCGCGGCAACATTCACTAGGAAAGTCGCATGGCGCTAAAAGCCACCATCCACAAGGCCGAACTGACCATCTCCGACATGGACCGCGGCTACTACGCCACGCATGCGCTGACCATCGCACGCCATCCGTCGGAAACCGAGGAGCGCATGATGGTGCGCCTCGTCGCCTTCGCGCTGTTCGCCGACGAACGCCTGGAGTTCGGCAAGGGCCTGTGCGTGGAAGACGAGCCCGACCTGTGGCTGCGCGACCTCACCGGCGACATCCTGCACTGGATCGATGTCGGTCAGCCCGACGAGAAATGGGTGCGCAAGGCCTGCGGGCGGGCCGGTGCGGTGACGCTGCTGAGCTACGGCCGCGCCGCCGACATCTGGTGGAGCGGCATTGCCGGCAAGCTGGGGCGGCAGGACAAGCTCACGGTGCTCAACCTTGATCCGGAGGTGCCGCCCGCGCTCACGGCCATGACCGAGCGCGGCATGCGCCTGCAATGCACTCTCCAGGATGGCGAGTTGTGGGTCACTGACGGTGAACGCACGGTGCACATCGTGCCGCAGACGCTGATGGGTGCGCGCGGCTAGAATGGCCGCATTGTCGGCGGCTGCGCCGGTGTCGTGGAGTGATTCCGGTGGAGATCGCGAGTCAGTTGTTCCTGATCGGCCTGCTCATTCTTGTGAGCGCGTGGCTGTCCATATCCGAGATCGCGCGCGCCGCCTCGCGCAAGATCCGGCTGCGCCTGATGGCCCAGCAGGGCAGTGCGGCTGCCGATGAGGTACTGCGGCTGCAGGAGAATCCGGGGCACTTTTTCACCGTCGTGCAGATCGGCCTCAATGCGGTCGCGATCCTCGGCGGCATCGTGGGCGAATCCGCGCTGTCTCCGGCGTTCGCGGAATTCATCGGCCTGTTCTACACCGGCGAGTACCTGTCCGCCGCCAGCTCTGTGATTGCCTTCGTGCTGGTGACTTCGGCCTTCGTGCTGCTGGCCGACCTCATCCCCAAGCGCCTGGCGATGAACGCGCCCGAGCGCGTGGCGGTGATCGTGGTCGGGCCGATGCGCACCATGGTCAAGCTGTTCATGCCGGCGGTGTGGCTGTTCGACGGCTTCGCCAACTGGTTTTTCCGCGTGCTCGGGCTGCCCGGTGTGCGCCCCGAGGACATCACCTCCGAAGAGATCGTCGCCATGGCTGATGCCGGTGCCCAGGCCGGTGCGCTTTTGCGGCAGGAGCACCAGCTCATCGCCAACGTCTTCGAGCTGGACGAGCGCACCGTCACGTCCGCCATGACGGTGCGCGACAGCGTGGTGTTCTTCACCCTCGACGAGAGCGAGGAGCGCATCCGCGAGAAGCTCGTGCAGTCGCCGCACGGCAAGTTCCCGGTGTGCGAGGGCGGCATCGACACGGTGGTCGGCTACGTCGAATCCAAGGAGTTGTTCGCCCGCGTGCTGGCCGGCAAGAAACTGTCGTTGATTGCCGATCCGCAGATGCACGAGGCGCTGGTGCTGCCCGACACGCTGACGCTGTTCGAGGCGCTGGAACGCTTTCGCGCCGCGCACGAGGATTTTGCGCTCATCGTCAACGAATATGCGCTGATCGTCGGTCTTCTGACGCTGCAGGACGTCATGAACACGGTTATGGGCGATCTGGGCGGCACGGCCGGCGAGGAGCTCATCGTCAAGCGCGACGAGGCCTCGTGGCTGATCGATGGCGTCACGCCGGTCGAGGACGTGATGGCAGCCCTGGGCATCGACGAGTTCGGCGACGCCGACAACTACGAGACCATCGCCGGCTTCATGATGTACCGCCTGCGCAAAGTGCCCAAGCGCACCGACAAGGTGGAGTTTGCCGGCTACCGCTTCGAGGTCGTGGATATCGACAACTACCGCATTGACCAGCTGCTGGTGACGCGGATTGGGGAGTGACTCGCTTGTCATTGCGAGGAGCGCAGCGACGAAGCAATCTTTCAGAGGCGTGAGATTGAGATTGCTTCGCTGCGCTCGCAATGACGGCGAAGGTCAGCGTGTATCCGCGTATTGGGTGATGAAGTTGTCCAGAACCCCAGGCAGCACCTCCGGCCCGGTTTCTTCCAGTTCGTAGCGTACCCGCGTGCTCGGCCGGCTCAGTGGAATGAGCCGGCCCAGATCCACCGGCGTGCCGATTACCACCGCATCGCACGGGCAGGCCGCCACGGTGGCGGCGAGGTCGCGCAACTGCGCCTCGCCATAGCCCATGGCCGGCAGGGCGCGCTCCAGATGCGGGTACTTCGCAAAGGTGTCGCGCAGGCTGCCGACCGCATACGGGCGCGGGTCGACAATCCCGGCCGCGCCGCACACGTGCGCCGCGATGCTGCCAGCGCCGATCTCCATGCCGCCGTGGGTCAGCGTCGGGCCGTCCTCGATCACCAGCACGTGTTTGCCTGCGATCACCGCCGGATCGTCGGCCGTGACGCGTGAGCGCGCCTCGATCACCCGGGCAGTAGGGTTGGCCGCCGCGACGTTGCGCAGCACGGTCTCGACCTTGTCGCGCGGCGCGGAATCGACCTTGTTGACGATCACGACCTCGGCCATGCGCAGGTTCACCTCGCCGGGGTAGAAGGCCAGTTCGTCGCCGGCGCGGTGCGGGTCGGCGATGGTGAGGGTCAGGTCGGCGCGGTAGAACGGAAAATCGTTATTGCCGCCATCCCACAGGATCACGTCGCAACCGGCCGGGTCGTTCTCGGCCGCCTGCAGGATCACCGCGTAATCCACGCCGGCGTACACCACACTGCCGCGCGCGATGTGCGGCTCGTACTCCTCGCGTTCCTCGATGGTGCAGCGGTGGCGCGTGAGGTCGTCAAGCGTGGCGAAGCGTTGTACCGCCTGTGCCGCCAGATCGCCGTAGGGCATGGGGTGGCGCACGGTGACGACCTTCAGGCCCTTGGCTGTCAGCAGATCGACGATGCGCCGGCAGGCCGGGCTCTTGCCGGCGCCGGTGCGGGTGGCGACGACGGCGATAACCGGCTTGCGGCTCTTGATCTGCGTGTGCTTCGGCCCGGCAAGCAGGAAGTCCGCGCCGTGCGCGTTGGCGATGGCCGAGAGTGCCATCACGCGCTGGTACGGTATGTCGGAATAGGCGAACAGGCAGAGGTCGGCGTCGAACTCGCGGATCAGGCGCGGCAGCTCGGCCTCGTCGAAGATGGGAATGCCTTGCGGATAGCGCGACCCGGCGAGCTGCGACGGATAGCGCCGGCCGGCGATGTCCGGAATCTGCGCGGCGGTGAATGCGACGACCTCATACGCCGGATCGTCGCGGTATAGCACGTTGAAATTGTGGAAATCGCGCCCCGCAGCACCAAGGATGATGACGCGGCGGGCCTGACTCATTTCGCTGTTTTCCACACCAGACAGCGGTTGTTGGCCGGCATGGCGTGATCCTCGGCCAGCGTCAGGCCGATGGCCTGCGCCAGCGCGTCGACCGCCTCGAAGTCGCGGATCGCGCGGTATGGCACGGCCGCCTGCAGCGAGGCCTCGAAGGCGGCGTTGCTGTCGCTGGTGTGGCGCCCGCCATAGCGGAAGGGGCCGTAGATGGCCAGCACGGCGTCCGGTGCGAGCACGTCGGCCAGCCGCGCGAAGAAGATCTCCACCTCGGGCCAGCTCATGATGTGCAGGGTGTTGGCCGAGAACACCGCGTCGAAGCGCTGCACGGGCCATTCGCCGGTGACGTCCAGCTCCAGCGGCGCCGGCGTGTTGGGTAGGCCCGCTTGGTCGAGCCAGGCGCGTACGCCGGGCAGGTTCTCGGTGCGATCGGACGCTTGCCACACCAGATGCGGCAGGTTCGCGGCGAAATGCACGGCGTGCTGGCCGGTGCCACTGCCCACTTCCAGCACGCGCTTACGGTCGGAGAAATGCGCGCGCAGCACGGCCAGGATCGGCTCCTTGTTGCGCTCGCAGGCGGGGGCGAAGGGGCGTTCGGTCATTGCGTACTCAGTAGATGAAGCGTTCGTGCAAATCGGCCAGATTCAGTTCGTCGAGGATCGCCTCGGCGCGCTCGCGCGCGTTGCCGCGCGGCTTGCCGGTGGCGCGAGCGACGATCAGCTCGTTCTTCATCGAGTGTTCCCAGCCGACGAGTTCGGTCACCGACAGCGAATAGCCGTGCGCTTCGAGCAGCAGGCAGCGCAGCACGTTGGTGATCTGGCTGCCGAATTCGCGGGTGTGAATGGGGTGGCGCCAGATCTCGGACAGCGGCGTGCGGCCGAAGCTCTCGTTCTTGTGCTGACGCATCACGGCGGCGACTTCAGCCTGGCAGCAGGGTACCAGCACGATGAAGCGGGCGTTCTTCGCCAGCGCGAAGCGGATGGCGTCATCCGTGGCGGTGTTGCAGGCGTGCAGCGCGGTGACGATGTCGATCTGCGCAGGCAGTTCTTTTGATTCGATGGACTGCTCGACGGTCAGGTCGAGGAAGGACATGCGGCCGAAGCCCAGCTTTGCGGCGAGTTCGCGCGAACGGACGACCAGTTCGGGGCGGCTTTCGATGCCATGGATGTGGCCGGTATCGAGCGCCTTCAGCACCAGATCGTAGAGGATGAACCCCAGGTAGGACTTGCCGGCGCCGTGGTCGGCCAGCGACAGGTCGCCACGTTCGGCCAGCACCTCCTGCATCAGCGGCTCGATGAACTGGACGAGGTGATAGACCTGCTTGAGCTTGCGCCGCGAGTCCTGGTTGAGCTTGCCGTCGCGGGTGAGGATGTGCAGTTGCTGCAGCAGTTCGACCGACTGGCCGGGGCGGACCTCGGGCGGTAGTGCGGTAGCGGCGGCTTTCGGCTTGCGACTCATTCTTCTTTGACCGACTTGATGCCCAGCGCATCCCAGCCCGCCCGGCCGAGCTTTTCCATGGTCTCGATGTTGCGCTCGAAGATCGAATCCGGGTCATGCGGGTAGTGCGCCAGCGCGCCTTCGATGCTGGCTTCGCGCAGCAGGTGCAGCGTGGGGTAGGGGGCACGGTTGGTGTAGTTGCCCATGTCGTCAGGCTCGGTGTCGACGAAGCGGAACTGCGGGTGAAAGCTCGCGACCTGCAGCACGCCTTCCAGGTCGTGTTCCTCGACGGCTTCTTCGGCAATGCCGACGATGTCGTTGAAGGTCTCGAAGTCGTCGAACATGCTCGGATGGATCAGCAGCGTGGTGTCGACCTCCTGCGGGTCGGCTGCGGCGAGGAAGTCCAGCTCCGCGTCGAGCTGCTCCAGGAAGGCGTCGACATGGCGCGCCTCGCTGACGACGAAGCGCACGCGATTGGCGACGTACACGGATTTGGCAAACGGACACAGGTTCAGGCCGATGACGGCCTGTTCCAGCCAGTGGCGCATCGCGGCGATGACCGCGTCGGGGTTCGGTGTGTTCATGGCGCGCATTTTACGCGGCCGATTCGCGCCGTGCCGCCCGATCGGGGATAATCGCGCCTTTCCCGCAAGAGCAGCTCCCGATGCCGATCCAGTGGTTTCCCGGTCACATGACCTCGGCGCGCAAGAAGGCCTCCGAGACGATGGCACGTACCGACGTGGTCATCGAGGTGGTCGATGCGCGCATTCCCGAGGCGAGCTGCAACCCGATGATCGGCGAGCTGCGCCGTTTCCGTCAGCGCCCCTGCCTGAAGATCCTGAACAAGGCCGACCTGGCCGATCCCGCCGCGACCAAGGCCTGGCTGGCGTATTTCAACGCGCAGGACGGCGTCACCGCGGTGGCGCTGTCGTGCAAGAACCCGGGTGACGTGGCGCGCGTACCGGCGATGTGCCAGAAGCTCGCACCGCATCGCAGCGACGGCACCAAGCTGCTGCGCATCATGATCATGGGCATCCCCAACGTCGGAAAATCCACGCTGATGAATGCGCTGCTCAAGCGTAAGGTCGCCAAGGTCGGTGACGAGCCGGCGGTGACCAAGTCGCAGCAGACGCTGGATTTCGGCGACCACATGACCCTGACGGACACGCCGGGCATGATGTGGCCGAAGATCGATCATGATTCCGACGGCTTCATGCTCGCCGCCTGTCACGCCATCGGCCGCAACGCGGTGATCGACGAGGAGGTGGCGGAATTCCTTGCCGGCGTGCTGCTGGCGCGCTATCCGCAGAGCCTGTCCGCCCGCTACAAGCTCGATCCGGCGAAGACCGATGCCTGGGGCGTGGTGGAGGAGGTTGGGCGACGTCGCGGTTGCCTGGTAAAAGGGGGCGGCATGGACGTCGAGAAAGCCGCGCAGGTGCTGCTCAACGACTTTCGCGCCGGCGCGCTGGGGCGAATCAGCCTGGAGACGCCGGAATCGCGTGCCGACATGCTGGCGCTCGCGCTGAAGGCCGCGCAGGAGTCGCCGGCAGACGGGTCGGCCTGAGCCGCATCTCCTGCACCACGAATGAAAAACGCCAGCCCGAGGGCTGGCGTTTTGTATGCTGCGTCGCCGATCAGCGGTAGCCGGCGCGGTCGTAGATCTTCTGGGCTTCCGGCACGTTCCTGGCCAGTTCGGAGACCGGCATGTTGTCGGCCTTGAAGCTGCCCAGTTTGTCGAGCGCGGCGTTGTCGATCTTCACGCTCGGCACGGTCGGCCACTCGTTGTTGCCGTTGGCGAAGTAGCGCTGCGCGTCATCCGAGGCGAGGTACTCAAGGAATTTCCTGGCAGCCTCCTTGTTCGGCGCGTGCTTGAGCACGCCGGCGCCGGAGACGTTCACGTGGGTGCCCCAGCTGTTCTGGTTGGGCCACACGAACTTGACCGACTCGACGACCTTCTGGTCTTCCGGCTTCGGCGAGTTCATCAGACGCGCGAAGTAGTAGCTGTTGGCAATCGCCACGCCGCACTCGCCGGCCGCCACGGCACGGATCTGGTCGGTGTCGCCGCCTTTCGGGGCGCGCGCGAAGTTGGCAACGATGCCCTTGGCCCATTCCTCGGTCTTCTTGGCACCGTGGTGATGGATCATGGCGGCGCCCAGCGACAGGTTGTAGGGGTGGGCGCCGGTACGCGTGCACACCTTGCCCTTGAGCTTGGGGTCGGCCAGCGATTCGTAGGTCTGTACGTCTTCACCCTTGACCAGCTCCGGGTTGTAGACGATGACGCGGGCGCGGGTCGAGAAGGCGATCCAGGTGTCGGTGCGGAAGTGCGCCGGCACGCGGGCGTTGAGCGCGTCCGACGAGAACTTGGCGAACAGGCCCATGCTGTCGGCGTTGCCCAGACGCGAGGCGTCGACGGTGATGAAGATGTCGGCCGGGCTGTTGGCGCCTTCGTTCTTGATGCGCTCGATGAGCTCGTCTTCCTTGGCTTCGATGCGGTTGATCTTGATGCCGGTCTGGCGCGTGAATTCGCCGTACAGCTGCTCGTCCGTCTGGTAGTGACGGGCGGAGTAGATGTTCAACTCCTTGTCGGCAGCCATGGCGGCGCCGGGGAGGCCGATGGCGGCGAGGAGGGTTACCAGGAGTGCACGTTTTTTCATCATCGTTGGCCTTGTTTGTAAGTGAAACAGGTGTGCGAATAGTAACGAGAAGAATTCCTAATTGCAATCCGTTGATGTTTGCTCTAATGTTACTGCGAATCATTCGCAACAAGGCAAACATCATGAATGCACTTCTGGTCGGCGCGGATCGTCTCGGCAACATTCCCTCGGTGCTGGATCGCTTCGGCATCCGCATTGCGCAGCACGTCAGCGGTCGTGACAGCAGCCATCAGCGTCGCAGCGCGCCGCTGCCCTCGGGCATCGAGATCGTGATCCTGTTCACCGACTTCCTCGGCCACAACGTGATGAAGCGCTTCCGCGAGCTGGCCAGCCGCGAAGGGGTGATGGTGGTGTGTTGTCGGCGTTCGGTGTGTGCGCTGGAACAGGCACTGGGGCGCAGCATTCCGCAGTCGCGTTGCGACCAGTGCAGCGTCGGCTGCAAGAACGGGAAATAGTTCAGCGGCCGGCGACTGCGCGCAGCGAGGCTTCCAGATCGGCCAGTGCGTGCGGGCTGCGGCGCCCCTCGGCCAGTGCGCGCGACTGCAGCGCAAGCAGCAGCCGCGCCAGCACCCAGGCGTCGCCCAGCGCATGAAAACGCTGGAAGGTGCCCAGTTCCAGACTGTCCATCCACTGTGCAAGGCGCACCGGCTTGGCATGCACCTCGCCGAACAGCCCGGGCAGCAGCCAGTACAGGTCCAGCCACAGCCATTCGGGTGAAATGCCCAGATGCTGACGCAGGGCCTTCTCGATCAGGGCGCGGTTGAGTTCGGCATTGAACACCACGACCGGGCCTGCGCCGACGAAGCTGACCAGCGCGGTGAGCTGCTCTTCGACGGTGTCGTCGAGCAGGGCATGAAAGCTGTGCATCGGTTCGATGCGCCCGCCCTCGACGGCAATGGCCGCCACGGACTGCAGCGCGTCATGATCTGCGCTCATGCCGCTGGCGCGCGTGTTGAGCACGACGTAACGGGTTTCCAGGTGGGTGCGGCCGGTGTCGGCCGGTGGCAGGGCCGACCAGTGCGCAAGCGCCTCGCGCAGATCGGCGGCCAGCGTGTGGTCGTCGCGCCGCCCCGCGAACAGGCGACCCAGCCACTTCATAGCTGATAGTCCAGCTTCAGCCGCAGTTGCAGCTTGCGGGCCTGACGGAAGGCTTCCTTGAGGATGCGGCGGTCGAGCTCGTTGAGGTCTTCGGGCCGCACGCAGTTGTCGCCCGGCGCATCGTGCTCGGTATCGAGGTGCTGGGAACGCAGGCGCAGCAGCTGGATGAAGTGGAAGCCGTCGAGGATGGCCGAGATTTCCTCGCTGCGGATGCCCATCTTCGCGCCGGCCTGGCGCAGGCGCTGTGCCGTGCTGCTGGCGCCGACCTCGGCGCGCAGCGCGAAGATGCGCGCGGCGTCGACGAACAGGCGGGCGCCGGATTTCTTCAGGTCGATGAGGCCGTCGCCATCCACCACGAAGTCGCGAAAGCGGCCCAGCGGCGGTGTGACCTTGAGCGCGTTCTCGGCCATCAGGCGCAGGAAGGTCTGGTTCTTGCGCGCGGCATCATTGAGCCAGTCGCGCAGGACCTCGCCGTGACGCTCGTTGCCGGCCAGCACACGGAAGTCGAAGTAGATCGAGGCGTTGAGCAGGGCCTGCGGTTCCGGCGTGCGTATCCATCTGGCGAAGCGCGTCTGCCACTCCTCCGGCGTCAGGCACAGCTCGGGATTGCTGGCCATGATGTTGCCCTTGCACAGCGGAAAGCCGCAGGCGGCGAGGTGCTTGTTCACGTCGCCGGCAAAGCGCAGCAGTTTTGCGCGCAGCGTTTCGGTCTCCCCGCCGGGAGCGCTGAACAGCAGGCCGTTGTCCTGATCGGTGGACAGGGTCTGCTCGTGCCGCCCTTCGGAGCCGAAGGCAAACCAGGCGTAGTCCACGTCCTGCAGGGCGTGGCGTTCGAGTTCGAGGTCGATGATGCGGCGGGTCAGTGCGTCATTGAGTGCAGAGATGAACTGCGTCAGCTGTTCGGCCGCGATGCCCTGGGCAATCAGGTTGAGCGCGAGCTGGCGGATGTCGCGCGCGGCGCGCTCCAGCGTGTCGATGTCGGTCGCGCCGTCGATGCTGGCGCGGATCTGGCGCAGGCTGATGCGTTGCAGCGAGAACAGGTCGCGCTCCGACACCACCCCGGCGGCACGTCCCTGACTGTCCACCACGACCAGATGCTGGATGCCGTGGGTGGCCATCTCCAGTGCGGCGTCGTAGGCCGTGGCGGTGATCGGTACGGTCACCGGGTCCGCCGTCATCAGCGACCCGATGGGGGCGGCGAGGTCGGCCGCGGCCAGCACCACGCGCGGAATGATGTCGCTCTGCGTGAGGATGCCGACCGGGCGACGGTCCGGTGCGACGACCACCATGCAGCCGATGTGCCGGTCGGCCATCTGTTCGAGCACGGCCCGCGTCGGGGTGTCCGGCGCGACGCTGATCAGCTCGTGCGCCAGCAACCTCCCCAGCGAGGTGGTCATGGTCTGCTGCTCGGCCGCGCGCTGCGTGAAGGTGACCTGCAGTTGCTGGCGTGACTGGCCGAGCAGGCTGGCGATGAAGCGCGTGCAGAAGAGGTGGAACTCCGGGCTGCGCTGCATCAGCGCGAGAAAATCCGCAGCCGGCAGCGCGTAGAGGTAGCTGTCCTCGATGGCGGTGTAGGTGTTGGTGGTGGGGCGCTGCGCCGACAGGGCGCCGATCGGGAAACATTCGCCGGCGCCGAGCGTGAGGGTTTCGTAGTCGCTGCCGACCAGTGAACCGTGCTGCAGCGCCTGCACGCTGCCGCGTTCGATGATGAAGAAGTGGCGCGGCGGGCCCATGTCGGGCGTGAGGATCTCGCTGCCGGCGGGGTGGTGCGAGAGCTGCACCCGTTCGGCGAGGAACTGCAGGGCCTCGGGTTGGAGGGTGTCGAAGGGGGTGTAGCGCCGGAGGAATTCGAGGTTGGCACTGGCCAGCATCTGTGGAGCGGTCTGTTCCATCGGATTCCTCCGGCAGCGGTCGCGGGCTACAAGACGTCGGCCGCGTGATCGGCCAGCCGCGAGCGCTCGCCGCGCTGCAGCGTGATGTGGCCCGAATGTGCCCAGCCCTTGAAGCGGTCGACCACGAAGGTCAGGCCGGAGCTGCCCTCGGTGAGGTAGGGCGTGTCGATCTGCGCGATGTTGCCCAGACACACCACCTTGGTGCCGGGGCCGGCGCGCGTGATCAGCGTCTTCATCTGCTTGGGCGTGAGGTTCTGCGCCTCGTCGATGATCAGGAACTTGTTGATGAAGGTGCGCCCGCGCATGAAGTTCAGGCTCTTGATCTTGATGCGGCTGCGGATCAGGTCGCGTGTGGCCGCGCGGCCCCATTCGCCACCCTCGCCGGTGGTGCCGTTGAGCACGTCGAGGTTGTCTTCCAGCGCGCCCATCCACGGCGCCATCTTTTCCTCTTCGGTGCCGGGCAGGAAGCCGATGTCCTCGCCTACCGGCACGGTCACGCGGGTCATGATGATCTCGGAGAAACGCTTGGTCTCCAGTACCTGGGTGAGCGCAGCGGCCAGCGTCAGCAGCGTCTTGCCGGTGCCGGCCTGACCGAGCAGCGTGACGAAATCGATCTCCGGGTCCATCAGCAGGTTGAGCGCGAAGTTCTGCTCGCGGTTGCGCGCGGTGATGCCCCACACGCTGTTCTTGCTGTGGCTGTAGTCGGTCAGCGACTCGATCTCGACGGTGTTGCCACGTTTCTCGCGCACCCAGGCCTGCAGCGGGCTGTCGCCGTCCTGGTAGAGGAACTCGTTGAGCAGCAGGTCGGCCGCCAGCGGACCGCTCAGGCGGTAGCGCGTGTGGCTTTCCTCCTTCCACGATTCCATGCCCTTGGCGTGGCTCTCCCAGAAATCGGCGGGCAGCTCGCGCGAGCCGGTGTACAGCAGGTCGCTGTCTTCCAGCACCTTGTCGTTGAAGTAGTCCTGCGCCTCGATGCCCAGCGCGCGGGCCTTGATGCGCATGTTGATGTCTTTCGACACCAGGATCACCGGCCGGCCCGGATGGGTTTCGGCCAGGTGCATCACCACCGCGAGGATCTGGTTGTCGCCCTTGACCGTCGGCAGCGCGTCGGGCAACTGGAAGTTGATGGCGTCGGCCTGCAGGAACAGCTTGCCGCTGGCCAGGCCGTGCGACGGCTCATCCAGCGCGATGCCTTCGCGGATGCCGTCTTCCGAGGACGACACGATCTCGTCCATGGTGCGACTGGCCTGACGCGCGTTGCGCGCCACTTCGGACATGCCCTTCTTGTTCGAATCCAGCTCTTCGAGCGTCATCATGGGCACGTAGATGTCGTGCTCCTCGAAGCGGAAGAGGCTGGTGGGGTCGTGCATCAGCACGTTGGTGTCGAGGACGAACAGCTTGGTCTTCGGGGCAGACTTGCGGGTGGCGCGCTTGGTCATTCGAGTGGTCTCTCGGGAGTGCCTTGTGGGCGAAAGGGTTACAGGGCCTGCACGGCAGCAAGGACCGCGGCCGCATGGCCGGGAACCTTCACACCGCGCCACGCCTGCGCGATGTTGCCCTGTGCGTCGATCAGGAAGGTGGAGCGCTCGACGCCGCGCACCTGCTTGCCGTACATGTTCTTCAGCTTCATCACGCCGAACGCCTCGCAGGCGACTTCGTCCGGGTCGGAAATCAGCTCGAAGGGCAGCTCCAGCTTGGCCTTGAAGTTCTCGTGCGACTTCAGGCTGTCACGGCTGATGCCGAACACCTTGCAATTGGCGGCGGCGAACTGTGCATGCAACTCGCCGAAATCACGCGTCTCGTTGGTGCAGCCGGGGGTGTTGTCCTTGGGGTAGAAGTACAGCACGACCTTGCTGCCGCGCAACGCCGGGAGGCTGATCTGATGACCGCCGGTGGCGGCCAGGGTGAAGTCGGGGGCAGGGGTGGTCTCGCTCATCGCGGCTCCGTGTTCTTGTTGTGGGTGGCGCCAGCGTAGCGGACATCCTGCGACATTGACAATCGTTGATGTTGCCGGTGTGCGGGCCGGCGCGAGGGGTGGCGCCATGGGCTATGATGCCGGGCTGATCCTGTCCTTCGGACCCGTCGTGGACGCCCTGCACACCGTCTTTCTGGCCCTCATCCAGGGCATTACCGAATTCCTGCCGATCTCCAGTTCGGCGCACCTGATCCTGGTGCCGGTGCTCACCGGCTGGCCCGATCAGGGGCTGGCCTTTGATGTGGCCGTGCATCTGGGCTCGCTGGCGGCGGTGGTGGTGTATTTCCGCCACGAGCTGATGCGCATGACGGGCGCCGGTTTCGGCTCGCTGGCGGGACGCTGGTCGGCGGATGCGAAGCTGGCCTGGGCGGTCGTGCTGGGCACGCTGCCGGTGGTGTTCTTCGGGCTGGTCGGCAAGTCCTTCATCGAAACCGCGCTGCGCGGGCCGGTGGTGATCGGGGTGACCGCGATCCTGTTCGGCTTGGTGCTGTGGTGGGCCGACGTCACCGGCAAGCGTCAGCGCGACGAATCCAGCATCGGCTGGCGCGAGGCGGTTTTCGTGGGTCTGGCGCAGGCGCTGGCACTCATTCCGGGAACCTCGCGCTCGGGCATCACCATCACCGCAGGGCTGATGCTGGGGCTCACGCGCGAGGCGGCGGCGCGCTTCTCCTTCCTGCTGTCGGTGCCGACCCTGCTGGCCTCCAACGTGCTGGTGGGGCGCGATCTGCTGGCCGCGGATGCACCGGTGGCGTGGGGTACGCTGGCGCTGGGCACGCTGGTCGCCGGCGTGTCGGCGTATGTCTGCATCGGGCTCTTCATCCGCCTGCTGGCGCGCACCGGCATGCTGCCCTACGTGATCTATCGCGTGCTGCTCGGTACCGTACTGCTGTGGCTTTTCTGGTGAGGCCGCAAGGCCCCAAATTGCCCGAAACCGGCGGCTTCGGTACCATTGACACCCTTTCCGCACGACGGATCCGGCCTTTCGCGCCCGGTGGTCTACCCGACCTTTTGCGCGACCTCTCTCCCATAGGACGGGCAACATGACTGCGACCAGCAAACTCACGCTTGCACCGGTTTCGCCCGCAGAGGCCGGACCGGCCGGCAACCGCCCCGAGGGGCGCACGATCCGCAAGTCCGCCAAGCTTGCCGATGTCTGCTATGACATCCGTGGCCCGGTGCTCGAACGCGCCCGCCAGATGGAAGACGAAGGCCACCGCATCATCAAGCTGAACATCGGCAATCTTGCCGCCTTCGGCTTCGACGCGCCCGAAGAGATCCAGATGGACATGATCCGCAACCTGCCCAATTCGGCGGGCTATTCGGACTCCAAGGGCATCTTCTCGGCGCGCAAGGCGGTGATGCACTACACCCAGCAGAAGAACATCAAGGGTGTGGACATCGAGGACATCTACATCGGCAACGGCGTGTCCGAGCTGATCGTGATGGCCATGAACGCGCTGCTCAACGCCGGCGACGAGGTGCTGGTGCCGGCACCGGATTACCCGTTGTGGACCGCGGCGGTGAGCCTGTCGGGCGGACGCCCGGTGCATTACCTGTGCGACGAGGGCAAGGACTGGCTGCCCGATCTCGCCGACATGCGCGCGAAGATCACGCCCAATACGCGGGCCATCGTGGTCATCAACCCGAACAACCCGACCGGCGCCCTGTACCCCGAGTCCGTGCTCAGGGAGATCATCGCGCTCGCGCGCGAGTTCGACCTGATCCTGTACGCCGACGAGGTATACGACAAGGTGCTGTACGACGGCGCGGTGCACACCTCGCTGGCGGCGCTGTCGGAGGACGTGCTCACCATCATCTTCAACGGTCTGTCGAAGAATTACCGCTCCTGCGGTTACCGCGCCGGCTGGATGGTGGTGTGCGGCGACAAGCGCCGTGCCAGCGACTACATCGAAGGCCTCAACATGCTGGCTTCGATGCGCCTGTGTGCCAACGTGCCGGGCCAGTACGCCATCCAGACCGCGCTGGGCGGCTACCAGAGCATTGACGATCTGGTGGCCGAAGGCGGCCGCATGCGTCGTCAGCGTGATCTGGCCTATGAACTGATCACGGCGATTCCCGGTGTCACCTGCGTCAAGCCCAAGGCCACGTTGTACATGTTCCCGCGGCTCGACCCGAAGGTGTATCCGATCGAGGACGATCAGGCCTTCATCGCCGAGCTGCTCGAGGAAGAGCGTGTGCTGCTGGTGCAGGGCACCGGCTTCAACTGGCCGAGCCCGGATCACTTCCGTGTGGTGTTCCTGCCGCACGAGGATGATCTGCAGGACGCCATCGGCCGCATCGCCCGTTTCCTCGAAGGCTATCGCAAACGTCACGGCACCTGAGCGCCCCTGCGCGGCGCTGCCTTTCCAATCCTTTTTCGGCAGAACATGAAACCAATCAACGTAGGTCTTCTCGGTATCGGCACCGTCGGCGGTGGCACTTTCAACGTACTCAAGCGCAACGAGGAGGAAATCTCCCGTCGTGCCGGCCGCCCCATCCGCATCAGCGTCGTCGCCGACAAGAACCTCGAACACGCCCGTCGCGTGGCCGGCGAGGGGGTGCGCATCACCGATGACGCCTTCTCGGTGGTGGCCGACCCCGAAGTCGACATCGTCGTAGAGCTGATCGGCGGTTACGGCATTGCACGCGAGCTGGTGATGAACGCCATCTCCAACGGCAAGCATGTGGTCACGGCCAACAAGGCGCTGCTGGCCATGCACGGCAACGAGATCTTCGAAGCCGCACAGCGCAAGGGCGTGATGATTGCCTTTGAAGCCGCCGTGGCCGGCGGCATTCCCATCATCAAGGCGCTGCGCGAGGGCCTGTCGGCCAACCGCATCGAATGGTTCGCCGGCATCATCAACGGCACCACCAACTTCATCCTGTCGGAGATGCGCGACAAGGGCCTGCCGTTTGACGAGGTGCTGCGCGAGGCGCAGGCGCTGGGCTATGCCGAGGCCGACCCGACCTTCGACATCGAAGGCGTGGACGCCGCGCACAAGGCCTCGATCATGAGCGCCATCGCCTTCGGCGTGCCGATGCAGTTCGGTGCCGCCCACGTGGAAGGCATCTCCGATCTGGAGAGCGTGGACATCGCCTACGCCGGCCAGCTCGGTTACCGCATCAAGCTGTTGGGCATTGCCAAGATGCGCCCGGAAGGTGTGGAACTGCGCGTGCACCCTACGCTGGTGCCGAAGGATCGCCTCATCGCCAACGTCGAGGGCGCCATGAACGCCGTCCTGGTGCATGGCGACGCCGTGGGGCCCACGCTGTACTACGGCAAGGGCGCCGGCGCCGAACCGACCGCCAGCGCGGTGATCGCCGACCTCGTCGATGTCACCCGCCTGCACACCGCCGACCCCGAGCATCGTGTGCCGCACCTGGCTTTCCAGGCCGATCAGGTGCACGACGTCAAGGTGCTGCCGATCGAGGACGTCATCACCTCCTACTACCTGCGCATGCGCGTGGACGACAAGCCGGGCGTGCTGGCCGACATCACGCGCATCCTGGCCGACAGCGACATCTCCATCGAGGCCATGATCCAGAAGCAGGCCGAAGAGGGCGAATCGCGTACCGACATCATCATGCTCACGCACCGCACGGTGGAGCGTAACGCCAACGCCGCGATCCGCCAGATCGAGGCGCTCAATGTCGTGCGTGGCCCGATCCGCCGGCTGCGCATGGAGAGCCTGCAGTAAGTCCGGCCGGCCGGATGTGCTGTCGAGACCGCGGCCTGTACCGCGGTTTTTTTGCGCCGCCTGTCTTGAGGCTTACGCGATACTGACAACGCCATCAGGGTTTTTCGTGCGAATCCGGTTCAGGTGTCGTATCGTCTGATTCCCTCGACATCGGCAGGCGGCTGGATGATTCGCAAGCGAAACAGAGCGGCTGAGCATGCCGAACTGCGGGCCGGGCGGGCTGCTGCGCGGCCGCCTTTCGCCGTGATGTGGTTGTCGGCAGCGCTCATGTTGTTGCTCGCGGTGCTCGCTCTGTTCCTGTTCAACTCCCATCGTCAGGCGGTGCAGACGGCCACACTCACCACCAGCAATCTGGTGCGGGTCATCGAATCCGGGCTGTCGAACGACTTCGAGCGCATCGAAGGCCTGCTCGGTTTCGTCGAGCGCGAGCTGGTGGCCTACCAGCGGCGCCAGGAACTCGGCGAGGCTGCCGAGGAGGCGCATATCCGCTACGTGCTGCAACGTCTTGAGGGCAGCTTTGACAAGATTGCCGCGGTGAATGTCTTCGACGCGGAAGGTCGTCTGCGGTTTTCATCCAGGGACGTGGAAGGGGTAGTCGAGATCGGTGATCTCGCCCACTTCCGTTACCTGCGTGACGACCCGACGGCGCGTGTGGCGTTCTCGGCGCTGCGGGTGGCGGGGACGACCGGGCGTCGCTCGATCGCCATGGGCTACGCCATGCGCGACGACTACGGCCGTTTTCGCGGCGTTGCCGGTGCGGTGATGGATATCGACGCCATCGGCGATGTGTTCCGCAGCATCGATGTCGGCGAGGGCGGCTTTGCGCTGCTGCGGCGCAGTGACGACCTGACGCTGCTGCAACGCTACCCGGCGCTGAACGAGGCTGACTTCAACCAGCCCCTGCCGCCCGACAATCCGATCCGCCAGCGCGTAGAGGCCGGGGAGCCGTCCGGCACGCTGCGCTACACCGCCAGCACCGACGGCATCCAGCGCATCGGCAGTTTCAGGGTGATGGAGCGCTATCCCTTCTACGTGCAGGTGGCCTTTGCGGAGTCCCATTATCTGGCCGGCTGGTGGAACCAGGTGCGCGCCGTGGGGGTGGTGGCGCTGATCGTGCTGGCGGGCTTCGGCTACGCCATCCGCCGGCTGCGGCGTGACGACCGGGCTCTGCTGCACATTGCCCATTACGATTCGCTCACCGGCCTGCCCAACCGCGTGCTGCTGGCCGACCGGCTGGAGCAGGCGATGTATCGCGCCGGTCGCAATGACCGGCAGATCGCGCTGGCCTATCTCGATCTGGACGGTTTCAAGGACGTCAACGACCGCCACGGACACGCCATCGGCGACCGCTTGCTGAGCGAGATCGCGCAGCGCATGAAAGGCTGTCTGCGCGAGGGGGACACGGTGGCGCGGGTGGGTGGTGACGAGTTCGTGGTGGTGCTGGCCGATGTGCGCACGCCTGCCATCTGCATGAGTCTGGTGCGCCGCCTGATTGCCGCCATCGACCGGCCGGCCGAAGTGGCGGGGCTCGATCTGCATGTCACCAGCAGCGTGGGCGTGACCTTCTATCCGCAGCGCGAGCCGGTGGAGGCCGAGCAACTGCTGCGTCAGGCCGATCAAGCCATGTACCAGGCCAAGCTCGGCGGGCGCAACCGCTTCCATGTCTTCGACATCGAGCAGCATCAGCTGCTGCGCGGGCAGCACGAACAGCTCAAGCGCATTGAGCGGGCGCTCAAGCGCGAGGAATTCGTGCTGCATTACCAGCCCAAGGTGAACATGCGCAGCGGCGAGGTGGTCGGAGCCGAGGCGCTGCTGCGCTGGCAGCATCCTGGCGAAGGCCTGTTGCCGCCGGCCCGCTTTCTGCCCGTGATTGAACAGCACCCGCTGGATATCGAGATCGGTAACTGGGTCATCGAGGCTGCGTTGCGGCAAGCGGAAAAGTGGCGCGCGGAGGGCGCGCCGCTGCCGGTCAGCGTGAACGTCTCGGCCCATTTCCTGCAGCATCCGTCGTTCCTGGAGCGCCTCGAGAGCGCACTGGCGCGCCACCCCGCGCTGCCGACCGGCTTGCTGGAACTGGAGGTGCTGGAGAGCAGCGCGCTGTCGGATGTGGAGCGCGCCTCGTCGGTGATCGAGGCCTGCGCCGCGCTGGGCGTGCGGGTGGCGCTCGACGATTTCGGTACCGGCTATTCCTCGCTGGCCTACCTCAAGCGGCTGCCCGCCCATGTGCTGAAGATCGATCAGGGTTTCGTGCGCGACATGCTGCACGACCCGGATGATCTGTCGATCCTCGAAGGCGTGCTCGGTCTGGCGCGTGCGTTCGGGCGCGAAGTGATCGCGGAAGGGGTGGAGACGCTGGAGCACGGGCTGTTGCTGCTGCACGTGGGCTGCGAACTGGCGCAAGGCTACGGCATTGCGCGGCCGATGCCCGGTGCCGAGATCGCTCGTTGGCGCGCGACCTGGCGACCCGATGTGGCCTGGGCCACCGCGCCGACGCTTGACCTGGCCGGCCTTGCGCTGCGGCGCGCGGGCGTGGAGCAGCGTGCATGGGTGATGCGTCTGCAGCAGTGGTTCGAGCAAGGGCACGGCAGCGTGCCGGAAACCGCCATGCCGGCGTGCCGCTGCTGCGACTGGATCGCGCAGTGGCGAACCGGCGCGGAGGCGGGGGACGTGGTGGCGCTGCATCGCAAGATGCACGAGCTGGCGGGCGCGCTGGTGGCGCATGCCCTGGCGGGCGAGGTGGAGCGGGCCGGGCGTTGCCTGGGAGAATTGAAGGCGCAGGAGATGCGTTTTGCTGCGGAGCTGGCGCGCCAGTTCAGCCGCACGCCGGGAGTGCCGCATGCGTTTTCCGGTCCGGGTTGACGGTGTGGCTGCGCAGACCCTGAACGCCCCGCGCTGCAAGGCGGTCTACGATGTTCTTCCGCTGTCTGCTACGTTCGTCTCCTCATGCTTGCCCTTCGCTGCAGATTCGTGCTGCTTTCGCTCGCCGCTGTGCTGCTCACCGCCTGCGACCCCTTTGCCTCGCCGGAGGGCTTGTTTGAGGAGTACGTCACGCGCACTGCGCGCGTGCTCGACGGCGAGGTGGTGCTGACTCCGGTGCCGACGCTGGACCCCTTGCCGCGCCGTCGCGAGCGGATGCGCGAAATCCCCGCGCTGGATGTGAGCATGCTCGATTTTCTTGGCCTGTATGGCTGCGAGCTGCAGCACGTCATCGGCGAGCGCAACTCGATCATGGGCCGCGTCATGCACCCGGCAACGGTGTTCGACTACGAGGTGCGCTTCCTGCGCACGGCACGTGAGTGCGCTGAGACCATCGACAGCGAGCGTCTTGCCGCGCGTATCCGCGAAATCATCGAAGCCAAGCGCGCGCAGATTCCGGACGCGGCGTGGAACGCCGTATGGGGCACGGGCGAGATCGAGGACTTCCTGAGCCGTTCGGGCGGCAGTCTCGCGGTCGAGGTCGAGCGGGATCTGGCGAGCACCATGGCGAGCGATCTGCGTGCCCTGGTCGATGTCGTCGGACGCGTGCAGGGCGGTGATCTGGGCGTAGACGTGAAGTTGCTCGACGGCGTCTATCAGCGCTGGCAGGCACGGCCGCTGGCCGGTCAGGCGCTGCGCGCTGCGATGCTGGCGACGATCCGCCTGGACGATGCCTCGCGCCTGATCGAGGCGCGGCTGGGCGAGCGCCCGATGTGCGCCCGGCCTGATCTTCAGCCGCGTGCGGCCGAGAACATGCGCGGCATGTTCATGAGCGTCTACGTGGGGCGTGTGCAGCCTTATCTTGCGGATCTGCAGCGCGTACGGCGCGAACTGATGCCGCCGCTGCAAGCGCTGGCGAGCATCGGCGGCGGGCGCAGCGAGACGGTGGTGAGCTACGCGCGAAGGATGTTCGGCGACGAGGACGAGGCCAGTCTGTGGCGAAGTTTCGACCTCGCGGTGGCCCGTCACACCCGCGCCTGGCAGGATCTGCTGGAGCAGTGCGGCATGCGTCCGGGGCAGGAGACGGGTTGAGTGGTCGGCGGCGCATTGGACAGCAGCGGCAGCGGGCGGGATAATTCGCGGCTGTCTTTTCGTCGGCTTTTCAGGAAACTCCCGTGAAATACCTCTCGACGCGTGGCCAGGTGGCCGGCCCCGAATTCTGCGACATCCTGCTTGGCGGACTTGCGCCCGACGGCGGCCTGTATCTGCCCGAGTCCTATCCGCAGGTGACGCGCGCCGAACTCGACGCATGGCGCAAGCTGTCCTACGCCGAGCTGGCGTTCGCGGTGCTGTCGAAGTTCATCACCGACATTCCGCCGGCCGACCTCAAGGCCATCTGCGACAAGACCTATACCGCCGAGGTGTACCGCCACGTGCGCGATGGCGCCGATGCGCGCGACATCACGCCGGTGACCTGGCTGCAGCCCGGCCGTCTGGCGCTGCTGGAACTGTCCAACGGCCCGACGCTGGCCTTCAAGGACATGGCCATGCAGTTGCTCGGCAACCTGTTCGAGTACGTGCTGGCCAAGCGCGGCGAGGAGATCAACATCCTCGGTGCCACTTCCGGCGACACCGGCTCGGCGGCCGAATACGCCATGCGCGGCAAGCGCGGCGTGCGCGTGTTCATGCTGTCGCCGCACGGGCGCATGAGTGCCTTCCAGCGCGCTCAGATGTATTCCCTCGATGAGCCGAACATCTTCAACATCGCCGTGACCGGCATGTTCGACGACGCGCAGGACATCGTGAAGGCGGTGTCCAACGACGCCGCGTACAAGGCCAAGAACCGCATCGGCGCGGTGAACTCGATCAACTGGGCGCGCGTCGCGGCGCAGGTGGTCTACTACTTCAAGGGCTATTTCGCCGCCACGACGGGCAACGACGAGCAGGTGGCGTTCTGCGTGCCCTCGGGCAACTTCGGCAACATCTGCGCCGGTCACATCGCCCGCCAGATGGGCCTGCCGATCGGCCGCCTGATCCTCGCCACCAACGAGAACAACGTGCTCGACGAGTTCTTCCGTACGGGCGTGTACCGCCCGCGCGCGACGGCCGAGACGCACGTCACGTCAAGCCCCTCGATGGACATCTCCAAGGCCTCAAATTTCGAGCGCTTCGTGTTCGACCTGGTGGGGCGTGATCCGGAGGTGGTGGCCGAACTGTGGCGCGAGGTGGATGCCGGTGGCGCCTTCGACCTTAACGACACGCCCTACATCAAGCGCATGCCGGAGTTCGCCTTTGTCTCTGGCAGCAGCTCGCATGCCGACCGGCTCGCAACCATCCGCGCGGTGTGGGAGCAGTACGGCGTGATGATCGATACGCATACCGCCGATGGCGTGAAGGTGGCGCTGGAGCACATGCCGGAAAACATGCCGATGGTGGTGCTCGAAACCGCCCAGCCGGTGAAGTTTGCCGAGACCATCCGCGAGGCGCTGGGACGCGACCCCGTGCGCCCGGCGGACTTCGAAGGCATGGAAGACCTGCCCCAGCACGTCGAGGTGATGGCGCCGGATGTGGTGGCGGTGAAAGACTTCATCGTCCGGCACATCGGCTGAGCCTGCGCCTGGCGGACAAGCGGAACGGCCACCCTGCGGTGGCCGTTTTTGCGAGACGGACGCGATTTACTCTTCGACGTGCCGCAGCGACAGGTCGATGGCGCGCACGTCCTTGGTCAGTCCGCCGATGGAGATGCGATGCACGCCGGTATCGGCGATGGCGCGCACGCGCTCCAGGTTGACCCCGCCGGAGGCTTCCAGCTCGGCGCGGTCGTCGGTGAGTTCGACGGCCTGACGCATGGTGTCGAGATCCATGTTGTCGAGCAGGATCATCTTCACGCCGGCTGCCAGTGCGGTTTCGAGTTGCGCCAGCGTTTCCACTTCGACCTCGATGAACACACCCGGCGCAGCGAGTTCGCGTGCCCGCGCCACGGCCGCTTCGATGCCGCCGGCGGCGATGATGTGGTTCTCCTTGATCAGGATGCCGTCGTACAGGCCGACGCGGTGGTTGCTGCCGCCGCCGGTCGCTACGGCGTACTTCTGCGCCAGCCGCAGGCCGGGCAGCGTCTTGCGGGTGTCGACGATTTTTGCACGCGTGCCGGCGACGGCTTCGACATAGCGCGCCGTCGCGGTGGCCGTACCGGACAGCAGTTGCACGAAGTTCAGCGCGGTGCGCTCGGCGGTCAGCAGCACGCGCGCGTTGGCGACGATGTCGCACAAGGGCTGCCCGGGCTCGAGCACCTCGCCGTCACGAACGTCCCACAGCACGGTGGCCGTGGGGTCGAGCGCGGCGAAGGTGGCGTCAAACCAGGCGCTGCCGCACATCACGGCGGCCTCGCGGGTGATGACGCGGCCACGCGCATCGGTATCGAGCGGAATCAGTTTCGCGGTGAGGTCGCCGGTGCCGACGTCCTCGGCCAGCGCGGCCGCAACGCTGCGCTGGATCTCGATGCGAAGTTGCAGGGCATTGAGCATGGCTAGGGTTTCCGTGAGGGCGTGGATCAGTTGGCTTCGGCAGGAGGAGCGCCGGCCTCGGTAATCCAGGCGTTGAAGGTGGCGCGTGCGGCGTCGATGGCTTCGCCGGCAGTCAGGCCGACCGGGCCGACACCGGCGGCGGCCAGCCGGTCGGCAGCCTCGCCGTGCAGGTGCACTGCCGCGATCAGGGCCGCTTCCGGCGGCCAGTGTTGGGCGATCAGCGCCGTGATCATGCCGGTGAGTACGTCACCCATGCCGGCCGTGGCCATGCCGGGATTGCCGGTGCAGTTGATCAGCCAGCGGCCGTCGGGCAGAGCGATGATGGTGCCGCAGCCTTTCAGTGCAACCAGCGCCTTGAAGCGGCGGGCCAGTTCGAGCGCCGTGCCGATGCGGTCCTTCTGCACTGTGGTGGCGTCGCTGCCGAGCAGCCGACCGGCCTCGGCAGGATGCGGGGTCAGGATGGTGGGGGCGTGGCGATTGGCGCAAAGCTGTTCGAGGCGGTAGTCCTCGGCGATGAGGTTGAGCGCGTCGGCATCGAGGATGAGCGGTACGTGCAGCGGCAGGGCGCGATCGATGATGCGTCGGGCCTCGTCCGAGATGCCCAGCCCGGTGCCTACCGCGCACACCCCGGCGTGGTCGAGCACCACCGTCGGTGCGCGCAGCATGAGTTCAGGTTGCATCGGGTCCACGCTCGGTGCGTCGCGATCCATCATGCCGACGAAGATGCGGCCGGCACCGAGCTTCAGCGCGGCGCGCCCGGCCAGCAGTGCTGCGCCGTTCATGCCGCTGGCGCCGCCCAGGATGCCGGCGTCGCCGAAGCTGCCCTTGTGGGTGTTGAAGGGGCGCGGCTGCAGATGTTCGCGGAACAGCGACGGGCGCACACGCAGGCCGTCGGCCGTGAGGTGGGCTTCGGGATCGATGTCGAGACGGCTGACGGTCACGCTGCCGGCGTGGTCCGGACCGTCGAGCGTCAGCAGCCCGGGCTTGAGCGCGAGAAAGCTCAGTGTGTGCGTGGCGCGGAAAGCGTAGCCGTGCACGCGCCCGGTGTCGGCATCCAGCCCGCTCGGGATGTCGATGGCCAGACGCGGGCCGGGCAGGGCGTTGAGGCGTGCGATCCAGTAGGCGTAATGCCCGTCGACGGCGCGCTTGAGTCCGATGCCGAAAAGAGCGTCGACCACCAGCGCCCAGCCGTCGGTCGGCGGGGTCGGCAGATCGGTGTGGGTTTCACCGCCGGCTTCGTGCCAGGCCGCGTAGGCGGCACGCGCATCGGGCGGGAGCCGCTCGGCATCGCCGGCGAAGGCCACCACCACCGGCCGGCGTGCCTGCAGCAGGCGCCGCGCCATGACGAAGCCGTCACCGCCGTTGTTACCGGGGCCACAGGCAATCAGGATGGTGCCCGGGCGATCCATCGTCAGTCGCACCGCTTCCTCGGCGGCGATGCGGCCGGCACGCTCCATCAGGGTGGGCTCGGCCGTGCGCTTTGCGCGGGCCTCGATGGCGCGGATGCCGGCGACGTTATAGATGGGTTCGGGGGGGGCGAACATGGGTTCTCCGCGGGCTTGGAGTGCGAATTGTAAAGCGCTCGTCGGGTGGCGTCTGCGTCCTCTCCGCATGCGCGGGCAGGGCGCGGCGGTGTGCTAGAATCGGCGGTTAGCGAAAACCTGGGTGTCTCGGCCCAAGCGCCCGTAACGGGTGGATTTTTGGATCCTTCCTGCGGTGGCCGGCACCTGTAACTTTGACCTTGTCGGGATGCAATTGATGGAAAACAACCAGGAAACTTCGAGCGCGCTGGAGCGCCGCATTGACATGACCGTGGCGGTTGCCGATATCGAGAAGGACGTCGAGGCCCGCCTCAAGCGTATGTCCCGTACGGTGAAGATGGCCGGCTTCCGTCCGGGCAAGGTCCCGATGAAGATCGTGGCCCAGACCTACGGCGGCCAGGCTCGTTCGGAGGCCATCGGTGCGGCCGTGGAGAAGGCCTTCGGCGAGAAGATGCGCGAGAGCGAAGAGCGCATTGCCGGCCAGCCGCGCATCGAGCCGGGCGACAAGGCCGAGGACGGCATGCTGTCCTTCACCGCGATCTTCGAGGTCTATCCGCAGGTGCAGCCGGGTTCGCTGGCCGAGCAGACGCTGGAGCGCCCGGTGTTTGCCGTGGGCGATGCCGAGATCGACCAGACCATCGACGTGCTGCGCAAGCAGCGCACCAAGTACGAAGCCGTCGAGCGTGCCGCAGCCGAGGGCGACCGTGTGGTGATCGACTTCACCGGCCGCAAGGATGGCGAGGAGTTCGAGGGCGGCAAGGCCGAGGACTTCCCCTTCGTGATCGGCGCCGGTTCGATGCTGAAGGATTTCGAGGAGGCCGTGAAAGGGCTGTCGGCGGGTAAGGCCAAGACCTTCGAGATGACCTTCCCGGAGGATTACCACGCCGAGAATCTGGCCGGCCAGAAGGTCGAGTTCGAGATCAAGCTGAAAACCGTCGAAGGCCCGATCCTGCCGGAAATCGACGAAGAGTTTGCCCGCGCGCTGGGCGTGGCCGACGGCGACACCAGCAAGCTGCGCGACGAAGTGCGCCAGAACCTCGAGCGCGAGGTGAAGCGTCGCATCCAGGCACGCGTCAAGGAGCAGGTCATGAACGCGCTGCTCGAAGTCACGCCGCTCGAGGTGCCCAAGGCCCTGACCGAGAACGAAGCGCAGCTGCTGGCCGACAACACGCGTCGCGACATGGAAATGCGCGGCATGAACATGAAGGACATCCCGCTGCAGAACTCGTGGTTCACCGAGCAGGCCGAGCGCCGCGTCAAGCTGGGCCTGATCATGGCCGAGCTGGTCAAGGCCAACGAGCTGTTCGCCAAGCCGGAGCAGGTCAAGAGCGTGATCGAGGAGATGGCCCAGAGCTACGAGGATCCGTCCGAGCTGGTGCGCTGGTACTACTCGCAGCCGGAGCGTCTGTCGCAGGTCGAAGCCGTCGTGATCGAGGACAATGTCGTGGAATGGGCGCTGGCTCAGGCCAAGACCACCGACAATCCGATTTCCTTCGATGAACTCATGGGCAATACTGCTGCCTGAACGCACTCAACACGGGATGACGATGAGCAAAGCCAGCGAAATGCACAGCAACTTTGATCCGCAAGCCCTCGGCCTGGTGCCGATGGTGGTCGAGCAGAGCGGGCGCGGTGAGCGCGCCTACGACATCTATTCGCGCCTGCTGAAGGAGCGTGTGGTGTTTCTGGTGGGTCCGGTGAACGATGCCACGGCCAACCTCATCGTCGCCCAGTTGCTGTTCCTCGAGTCCGAGAATCCGGACAAGGACATCTACTTCTATATCAACTCGCCGGGTGGCTCGGTGACCGCCGGCATGGCGATCTACGACACCATGCAGTTCATCAAGCCGGACGTGTCGACGCTGTGCATCGGTCAGGCCGCGAGCATGGGTTCCTTCCTGCTGGCCGCCGGCGCTAAGGGCAAGCGCTTCTGCCTGCCCAACTCGCGCGTGATGATTCACCAGCCGCTGGGTGGTTTCCAGGGGCAGGCGTCGGACATCGAGATCCATGCCCGCGAGATCCTGTACATCCGCGAGCGCCTCAACGGCATGCTGTCCAAGCACACCGGGCAGCCCATCGAGCAGATCGAGAAGGACACCGACCGCGACAATTTCATGAGCGCCGAGGCCGCCGTCGAGTACGGCCTGGTGGATCGTGTGTTGACTTCGCGCGCCGACGTCTGAACAGCTGAGAGAAAGAAATGACGGACAAGAAGACGGGTAACGACAAGCTGCTGTATTGCTCTTTCTGCGGCAAGAGCCAGCATGAGGTGCGCAAGCTGATTGCGGGCCCGTCCGTCTTCATCTGCGACGAGTGCATTGAGCTGTGCAACGACATCATCCGCGACGAGATGATGGAAAACGTCAGCACCGAGGCCGGCAAGAGCAGTCTGCCGACGCCGGCCGAAATCTCGCGCATCCTCGACCAGTACGTGATCGGTCAGTCCAAGGCCAAGCGCAACCTGTCGGTGGCGGTGTACAACCACTACAAGCGTCTGCGTCACATGGGCGGAGACAAGGACGAGGTCGAACTCTCGAAGAGCAACATCCTGCTGATCGGGCCGACCGGCTCGGGCAAGACACTGCTCGCGCAGACGCTCGCGCGCCTGCTCAACGTCCCCTTCGTGATGGCCGACGCCACCACGCTGACCGAAGCCGGCTACGTCGGCGAGGACGTCGAGAACATCATCCAGAAGCTGCTGCAGAAGTGCGACTACGACGTGGACAAGGCCCAGCAGGGCATCGTCTACATCGACGAGATCGACAAGATCTCGCGCAAGTCCGACAACCC
>JAJLLM010000064.1:0-10902 GCA_033837965.1 Pseudazoarcus pumilus | reverse complement strand
GCGTTCGCTGATCGCCTCGCAGGTGTGGGACATGAATTTCGACAGCGACACCAACGTCATCGAGGTCGCCGTGCGCCGTCTGCGCGCCAAGGTGGACGACCCCTTCGAGCCCAAGCTGATCCGCACCGTGCGCGGCATGGGTTATGTGCTGGAGGCGGATGGAACGCCATGAGCGCCCGCCGCCCGTTCTCGCTGACGGCGCGTCTGGCGCTGATCTTCGCGGCCTTCGCGGCCGGCGTGCTGCTGGTGGCGGGCATGATCATCGAGCGCGCGGTGGCCACCCACTTTGACGAACTCGACGAGCATGACCTGGGCGCCCAGCTTACGGTGGTCGGCAATCTTCTCGCGCATACCGCGTCGGAGGCGCAGTTCGAGGCCATCGACGAGCGTCTGGATGATCTCTTCGGTCGTCACGCCATGGTGGCGCTGGTGGTCACGGATGCGGCCGGGCGCGTGCTGCATGCGGTGCGCGGCGAGGTCTTTCCGCATGGCGTGCTGCCGCAGGCGGACGGGCAGGCGCACAAGTGGACGCGAGAGGACCATGAGTACATCGGGCGCGCCAGCGTGCTGCGCCTGCCGCTCGAACCGCCGCGCAGCATCCGCATCGATGTGGCGCTGGACATCACCCATCACACACATTTTCTGGAGGCCGTGCGGCTGCGCCTGTGGGCGGGCATCTCGCTGGTGGCGCTGCTGGCGGCCGGGCTGGCATGGCTGGCGGCGCGACGCGGTCTGGCGCCCTTGCGCAGTGTGACGGCCACCGCGCAGCGGCTGTCGGCGGAGCGTCTGGGCGAGCGCCTGACGCCGGGCGATGCGCCGGCCGAGATGCAGGAACTGGTGGAAGCCTTCAACGGCATGCTCGACCGCTTGCAGGCCGCCTTCCGCCGGCTCGACGCGTACTCGGCAGACATCGCCCACGAGCTGCGCACGCCGGTATCGAACCTCATGACCGCCACCGAGGTGGCGCTGTCGCGCGCCCGCAGCGCCGATGAATACCGCGACACGCTGCACTCCAATCTGGAGGAGTTCGAGCGCATGGCGCGCATGATTGCCGACATGCTGTTCCTCGCCAAAGCCGACGAGGGCCGTTTGCCGCGTGCTGCCGAAGCGGTGGCGCTGGAGGCTGAAGCCGCCGCGCTGGCCGAGTTCTACGAGGCGCTGGCGGAGGAGCGCCACGTGGCGATCGGGGTGAGCGGCGCCGCCAGCGTGACCGGCGACCGCCTGATGCTGCGCCGTGCCGTGTCCAACCTGCTGTCGAACGCGCTGCGTCACGCGCGCGCCGGCAGTGAAGTGGATATCCTGATCGAAGCCGATGCGGCCGAAGTGCGGCTGTCGGTGCGCAATGCCGGCGACGACATTCCGCCCGAGCGCGCCGCGCGGCTGTTCGAGCGTTTTCATCGCATCGAGGGAGAGCGCGAGCGCCAGGGCGAGGGGGCCGGGCTGGGACTGGCCATCACGCGCTCCATCGCCCGCGCGCATGGCGGTGACGTCACGCTGGCCTCGGCCGCCGGCACGACGCGCTTCACGCTGCATCTGCCGCACACCCATGCGGAACCCGCCGACCCGGTTTCCGCTCCATGACACTTCACGGGAGAAACATCATGTTGTTCAGAAACCTGCCGGGCATCGTCGCGCTGTGTGTCGGCGTGCTGTTCGCGCTGCCGGGTCTTGCGGCCGGCGAGGAAGTGGTGGTCTATAAAGACCCGAATTGCGGCTGTTGCGGCAAGTGGGCAGACCATTTGCGTGACAACGGCTTCCAGGTGCGCGAGGTGGCCACGCGTGACATGGCGCTGGTGAAGAGTGAGGCGGGCGTGCCGAAGGCGCTGGGTTCCTGTCACACCGCGCTGGTCGGCGGCTATGTGGTGGAGGGGCACGTGCCGGCGGCCGATGTGCGTCGTCTGCTGGCCGAGAAGCCGAAGCTGGTCGGCCTGTCGGCGCCCGGCATGCCGCTTGGTTCGCCGGGCATGGAAGGGCCGTATCCGGCCGAGCGTTACGATGTCGTGGGCTTTGATGCGCAGGGCAAGACCATCGTCTTCTCGCGTCACTGAGCCGTTTCTGCCTGAGTCACTGGGGATGCGATGAGCCCGTTGCCCGTTCCGCTGCACACACTGATCGCAGCCGGTGCACTGCTGCTTGCCGGCTGCGGCGAGCCCTGGCCGGAGCGCGGCATCGACCCCACCAACCCCGCCAAGCTGGCCATCGGCGAAGAGGTCTATGCCGACCACTGCGCGGCCTGTCATGGCGACCAGCTGCAGGGCCAGCCGGATTGGCGGCAGCGCCGCGCCGACGGCCGTCTGCCGGCGCCGCCGCATGATGCCAGCGGCCACACCTGGCACCACCCGGACGAGGTGCTGTTTGCCATCGTGCACGACGGACTGGTGCCGCCGCTGGCGCCCGAGGGCTATCAGAGCGACATGCCGGCCTACGGCGGCATCCTTTCCGACGACGAGATCCGCGCCGTGCTGGCCTACATCCAGAGCACCTGGCCGCAGGAAATTCTGGAGGCCCGCCGGCAGATGACGGGACAGGCTTCGCGCTGAGCCGCACTCCGAGTTGTCGAGAATGATTTGCAGTTGCAAATGATAGTGGATATCATCTTCTCCTGATTTCCGTATCCACGGTCGGCGCGTGCCGGCCCGCACGTTCAGGAGAAGCACGTGTCCCGTTTCACCGGCCCCCGCCTCAAAGTCATGCGCGCCCTCGGCACGACCCTGCCCGGCCTGTCGCGCAAATCCATCGAAAACCGTGATTACCCGCCCGGCCAGCATGGCCAGAAGAACCGCCGCCGCTCCGACTTTGCGCTGCGTCTGGTGGAGAAGCAGAAGCTGCGCTTCAACTACGGCCTGACTGAAGGGCAGATCCGCAAGCTCTTCAAGGAAGCCAAGAATTCCAAGGCGCCGACCGGCGAGAAACTACTCGAACTGCTCGAGCGCCGCCTCGACAACGCGGTGTTCCGCGCCGGCTTCGCGCCCACCGGCATCGCCGCGCGTCAGCTGGTGAGCCATCGCCACGTGCTGCTCAACGGCAAGTCAGTGAACATTCCGTCGATCCGCGTCAAGCCGGGTGACGTCATCTCGCTGACCGACAAGGGCCGCCGCATCCCGAGCACCGTGGAGTGCATCGGGACGCCGGAGCTGGAGCGCCCGGAGTGGATCAGCTTCGACGCCACGGCGCTCAGCGCCAGCATCACGCGCGTGCCGCATCACGACGAAGTGCCGTTCCCGGTCGAGGTACAGCACGTCGTCGAATACTACGCAGTGCGGCTGTAATGAGCGCCATGCAGTACGAGGCCCGCCCCGAACTCGCGCTGGCCGCCGTCATGCAGCTGATGTCGCGCTTTCCGGCGCGGCGTTCGCCGCTGGTGGCGGACGCGGTGGTCAAGCACCTCGAAGTGATCGCGGCCGACGACCGCCTGCCCGGCGAAGTGCGCGACTGCGCGCGCGAGATGTGCGCCGAGTGGTGCGGGTACCGCTCGCTGTGCGCCGGCGACGCGTGCGCGCCCAAGGGTATCCGTCCGTCCTGAGCCCTGGCGGTTCTGCGCCCGACCAAGGCCCCGTGCGACGCGTTCGCCCGGGGCCTTGTGCTTTCAGGGCAGCAGCCACCATGCCAGACCGAAGGCGGCCAGCAGCACCGGCAGCGACCACAGGTGAAACTCGCGCCACAGCCCCGGCTGACGCGCCAGACGCAGCGCGATGAGGCTGGCCAGCGAGCCGATGGCGGTGCCGAAGCCGCCCACCGCCACGGCCCAGGCCAGCGTGCGCCAGTCGTCGGTGAAGGCATCGAGGAAGATTGTCGCCGGCACGTTGGAGATCACCTGCGACAGCGCCGCGCCGGCCAGCAACAGCCCGCCGGGCTGTTCCACCAGCCCCGGCACGATGCCGGCCATCCACGGCAGGCCGGCGAGCAGGCCGAGGTCGGCAAACATCAGCACGAAGACCAGCAGCAGCAACCAGTCCACTTCGCGCAGCACCCGGCGTGCGCAGCCCAGATACAGCGCAATCACCGCCACCGCCGCCCATACCGTATGGCCGGCTTCCGCGGCGAGCAGGAAGGGGGCGTACAGCGCGAGCGAGAGCCACATCAGTCGTCTGTCGAGGGGGCGTGGGCCGCTCGGGTCGGTGAGGTCGATGCGGCGCGCCGGGAAGCCCAGCGGCACCAGGGCCAGGATCAGCACCAGCAGGGCCGCGGCGAGCGGCAGCATGGCGAGCGTGAATTCCACGAAGCCGGCTGTCGACGACTGCCACAGGAAGAGGTTCTGCGGGTTGCCGACCGGGCTCAGCGTGGAGCCGGCGTTTACCGCCAGCGCCTCGAAGATCACCAGTCGCCCGACCGGCAGGCGTGCCGCGCCGCACAGGCTGACGGTCAGCGGTACGACGATGAACAGTGCGACGTCGTTGGTGACCACCGCCGACAGCGCGGCTGCGAACAACACCAGCGCGGCCGCCAGACGGCGCTCGCCATGGACGCGGGTGAGCAGCCAGCGGCCGGCGTGGGCCAGCACACCGCTGTCCTCCAGCCCGCGCGACAGCACCAGCAGGCCGGCCAGCGCCGCGATGGTGCGCCAGTCCACCAGCGCCGGAAGTGCACTCGCGCGTGCGGGGTCGAGCACCAGCAGGACGCCGAAGACCGCCAGCAGCGCGAGCAGCAGGCGGTCTTCGGCGAGGCGACCGAGAAAAAAGCGGACCGTGGACATGGCACGTATTGTGCCGTGGCCGCGGCCCGCGAGGAGGGCGGGAGGAGGCCGCCCGGGGGTGAATCGATGATGCAGGAAGGAGGATCAGTTCATCATCGATTCAATGCGCATGCGCAGGTCGGGATCGGACTGCAGGGCCACGGCGATGCCGTTGTAGGTGCCCACTTCGAGGCCGATCTCGTTGACCTTCTCGACCATCTCCTGCACGGCCTCGTTCTGCAGCTTGGCGGCCTGTTCGGGGTCGTTCACGTCGAGCAGGCGCTGCGAATACTCCTGGCGGATGCCCTCGATGGTCGGCTGCACCTCGGCGAACTTCTGCACGTCCTCGTCGCTGAAGTCGGCGGCCTTCGGCGTGCTCGGCGCCGCCGCGGGGGCGGGCTGCTGCGGGGCGGATTGGGCAAGGGCCGTGCCGGAAACGCCGAAGGCAAGGACCAGGCTGGCAAGAATCGGGGTGAGCTTGTTCATGATGTTTCCTCCATTTGTGGGTGAAGCAAGCATCGTCTTGCGAACTTCGTGCCAGTTTTTACGATTTCTGAAAACCGTATGAATAACAGTGCGTTGTGAGATCTTGCGGCTTGCCGGTCGCGAGCGACAGGTTTGACCCTGGCGTGCTGAGTGTGTCATTTTGGCGCATGTGTCACATGCAACAGGGATCGCATCATGCAAGCAAGCGCCGTCTTCGGCAGTCTGCGCAGCGTGCTCGCGCTGCAAGTGGTTGCACCGGTCCTGGCCGTGCTGGCGCTCATCCTCACGGTGCTGCTGGGGGTGCTGGGGCAGTTCGTCGAGGGGCGCATGCAGCGCGACCTGCAACTGGTCGCGCGGGCCGTGCACTTTCCCGTCACGCAGGCGCTGGCGCGTCGCGACATCGGCGAGATTGAATCCAGCCTGGCTTCGGTGTTCGGCATGAGCGAGGTGTACGGCGCCTATCTCTTCGATGGCGAGGGCAACCGCGTCCTCAGCTTCGGCACCGGCGAGCCCACCCGCGCGCAGGCCGGCGATGCGCTCAAGCTCTCGCGCGAAGGGCAGTTCGAGCAGTACGAGACGATCCGCGGCGAGAACGTCTATTCCTTCTTCCTGCCGCTCTTCGATGCCGGTGGCCAGCCCGACGGCCTGCTGCAGGTCACGCGCCGGCGCAGCGACATCGAGGCCGAGTTGCGCAAGCTGCAACTGCGCACCTGGGGCGGTTTCGGCGTGGCGGCGCTGGTGGTTTTCGGGCTGCTCGGCTTCACCCACCGCCGCGCCATCGGGCGCCCGCTGGAAGCCTTGCACAACAGCGTGCAGCGCATTGCTGCCGGCGAACGCGAGCACCGTGTGGAGCCGGCCGGCCCGCTTGAACTGCGCCAGTTGTCGCAGCGCTTCAACAGCATGCTCGATGCCATCGACGAGGCCGAGGCGCGCGAAGCCGCCGAGCGCGAGGAGCGCGCCCGCGTCGAGGCTCAGTTGCGCCGCAGCGAGACGCTGGCGGCACTCGGTCAGCTGTCCGCCGGCGTGGCGCATGAGCTGGGCGCGCCATTGTCGGTGGTCGATGGCCGCGCGCGCCGGCTGCAGCGCATCGCGCGCAGCGAGGAGGAGACGCGTGAACTCGGCGAGATCCGCGATCAGGCCGCACGCATGACGTCGATCGTGCAGCAGTTGCTGGCCTATGCGCGCGGCGCGCGCAGCGGGCACGAGCCGCTGGGTGTGGCGGATCTGGTGGTGCGTGTGCATGCGCTGGCGGCGGACGAGGGCGTGGCGGCAAGCCTGCGCGAAGGCCCGCCGGCCAGCGTGCGGGGTGACGCCCTGGGGCTGGAGCTGGCGCTCATCAATCTGCTGCGCAACGCGCGCCAGGCCTGCCCCGCCGGCGCGGTGGAAATCGGCTGGCAGGCGGAGGGCGCATGCGTCGTGCTGCGCGTGGATGACGCCGGGCCGGGCGTGCCGGAGGCCGAGCGGGCGCGGGTCTTCGAACCCTTCCACACCACCCGCCTGCCGGGCGAGGGGACGGGCCTGGGGCTGGCCATCGTGCAGCGCATCGCGCGCGAACACGGCGGCGAGGTGCGGGTGAGTGCGTCACCGCTGGGCGGCGCGCGCTTCGAGCTGGTGCTGAACGCAGGAGAGACGGGGCATGACTGAACGCGCGAACATTCTCGTCGTCGAGGACGACCCGGCGCTGGCGCGGCTGGTGGTCGATGAACTCGAAGCCTCGGGCCGCCGCGTCACGGCCTGCACCACGCTGGCCGAGGCGCGCGCGGCGCTGCAGCGCAGGCAGCTCGATCTGGTGGTGACCGACCTGCGCCTGCCCGACGGGCACGGCATGGAACTGGTGGGCGAACTGGTGGCAGCTGAGCCGCGGCCCGCGATCATCGTGGTGACGGCTTTCGGCAGCGTGCGTCAGGCGGTCGAGGCGCTGCAGGCCGGTGCGGATGATTTCCTCACCAAGCCGCTGGATCTCGACCACTTCCTGATCTGCGTTGACCGCGTGCTGGAAACGCGTCGCCTGCGCGACGAAGTGCAGCAGTTCCGCCGCATCAGCGGTGCCGGCGAATCCTTCCACGGCCTGTTCGGGCGCAGCGCGGCGATGCGTCGCCTGTTCGACCAGATCCGCGTGGTGGCGCGTGCGCAGGGGCCGGTGCTGGTCAATGGCGAGAGCGGTACCGGCAAGGAGCTGGTGGCGCGCGCCATCCATGCCGAGAGCGAACGCGCCGACGGCCCCTTCCTCGCCGTCAACTGTGCAGGCGTGCCGCAGGAACTGATGGAGAGTGAATTCTTCGGCCACGCCGCCGGCGCCTTCACCGGCGCGCGCAATGCCCGCCGCGGTCTGCTGCAGCAGGCGCACGGCGGGACGCTG
This sequence comes from Pseudazoarcus pumilus, assembly GCA_033837965.1. Taxonomy (GTDB): domain Bacteria; phylum Pseudomonadota; class Gammaproteobacteria; order Burkholderiales; family Rhodocyclaceae; genus Pseudazoarcus; species Pseudazoarcus pumilus_A. The sequence goes on along the minus strand of JAJLLM010000064.1, from coordinate 3,385 downwards.
CTGCTCGACGAGATCGGCGAAATGCCGCTGGCGCTGCAGGCCAAGATGCTGCGTGCGCTGCAGGACGGTTCGATCCGCCCGGTCGGGCAGGACACCGAGGAGCAGGTGGACGTGCGCATCGTAGCCGCCACCCACCGCGATCTCGCGCAGCGCGTGACGGATGGCGATTTCCGCGAGGACCTGTATTACCGGCTGGAGACCTTTGCGCTGGCCGTGCCGCCGCTGCGCGAGCGCGACGACGATGTGGAGCTGCTGGCACAGCGCTTTCTGGTGCGTTTTGCCACCGAGCAGGGGCGGCCGGCGCGCGGCTTCTCGCCCGAGGCGCTGACAGCGCTGCGCGCCTATGCGTTTCCCGGCAACGTGCGCGAATTGCAGAACGCGGTCGAGCGCGCCGTAGCCTTCTGCCCCGGCGAGCGGGTGGCGCCCGAGCATCTGCCCGAGCGCCTGCTGCGCCCGGAGGCAAAGGCCGCCGCACCGGCCGCGCCACGCGGCGACGGCGGGCTGCTCGACGGGCCGGTATTGCCGAACATGGACGAACTGCAGAAACGCTATGTACGCCGCGTGCTCGACGAGGTCGGCGGCAACCGGCGTCGTGCCGCCGCCCTGCTGGGTATCGGACGGCGCACGCTGTATCGCTGGCTGGACGAGGAATCGTCCGACTCAGGCGGCTGACTCAGGCGGCTTACTGCGGCGGCAGCAGCGGGGCGATGCCCTGCAGGTACACGTTGCCGTACTGGATGACTTCCTCGCGGTCCAGGCCTTCGCTGTAGAAGTGCATGGATTCGACCTCGCCCTGCAGGTGTTCGAGTTCCTTGCGCATCTTCGCCAGCGACTCCTCCAGCGTGTAGGACAGGCTGTGGATGTCGTGGATGTCGTATTCGCCGACTTCGCCGCCGAGCAGCTCGGCCAGTTTGGCGTTGGCTTCGCGCAGGTTGGCCACGGCTTCGGCCAGGCCCTCGGCCTGCTTGCCCTGGTAGTGCGCGACGCGCGCGGGCGGTGATTCGGCAAAGGCGGCGGGAGAGAAGGCGAACGCCGCGGCAACGGCGATCAGGCTGAGGGTCTTCTGCATGGAAGGCTCCGGGGTGGAAAAGCGGTCAATAGAGGTCGCGGCGGTAACGGCCGTCGCGCGCAAGTTGTGCGAGGGACTCTTCGCCGAGGATCACGCGCAGCGCGTCATGTACGGCAGGGCCCATGCCCACGGCGTTGCCGCAGACGTAGATGGCGGCACCGTCGCTCACCCACTGGCGCAGCGTGTTGGCGCTGCGGGCGAGGCGGTGCTGCACGTATTCGCCGGCCTCGTCGCGCGAATACGTGCGGTCGCAGCGTGCCAGCAGGCGTTGTTGCTTGAGCTGTTCGATCTCGGCGGCGTGGAAGGCGTCGTGCGCGGCGTTGCGCTCGCCGAACAGCAGCCAGTTGCAGCCCAGGCCATGGCGCGCGCGCCAGCGCAGCAGCGCCAGCAGCCCGGCCAGGCCGGTGCCGCTGCCGATCAGGATCAGCGGCCGTGTGGCGTTGTCGCCCAGGCGGAAGTTGTGATGTGGCCGGATGCGCCCGCGCAGCGTGGCACCGATCGGCGCTTCGCCGCACAGCAGCGCTGACATCAGACCGGGCCGGCCTTCGGCGTCGAGGACCGCACGCACCAGCAGTTGCGCCGTGCCGTCTTCCGGCAGCGAGGCTACGGAATAGGTGCGTGGGCGATGGTCGCCGCCCGGTGGCAGCAACTGCAGCAGATCGCCGGCTTCCCAGGCGGGTATCGGAAGGGTTGCGGCGTCTGCTTGCGGCCCGGCGACGGCTTCGAGTTCGACATGGAAGGCGGCCGCGCCGACGCTGCCGGGGTTGAGGTGACGACGTGCGCGGATGCGCCACCAGCCGCTGGCGGCGGCCTCCGTCACGGCTTCGGCCGCGTTGGCGAACTCGGCCAGGCGATGGCGCCAGGTCTGCAGGCCGGCGGGGTCGGCGCTGTCGAGGTCGATGCGCGGGAACAGCGCTTCGGCCCCGCAGTCGCCCAGCCAGGCATCGAGTTCGCGGCCGAAGCCGCAGAAGCGCGTGTAGTGACGGTCGCCCAGCGCCAGCAGGGCATGGCGCACGCCGCGCAGGTCGGGGTGGCCGTTCATGACGTGCTCGACGAAGGTCAGCGCGTTGTCGGGGGCATCGCCTTCGCGGCAGGTGCTGGCGATGAACAGCACCTGTCCGGCACGCCGTAGGCGCGCGGCATCGACCTCGCCGAGCGCGGCCAGCTCGCACTCCACCCCGCCGGCACGCAAGGCCAACGCGGCCTCCTCGGCCAATTCATGGGCGAAGCCGGTCTGGCTGGCAAAGGCGATCAGCACCGGCGCAGCGGTGTGTTCGCCGCGCTGCGCCGGCAATGCGCGGCCGGAGGCCGTGCGGCTGCCCCACCACGCGCGCAGACACAGACCGCACCAGGCTGCGAGCAGGCCGGCGGCGCCAGCCAGGCGCGGCAACTGGTCGGTGATCATGCGCGGACGATCACTGCGGCAGCACTTCCAGCGTGGCGATGTACGACGCGCGACGCTCGACATTGCCGTCCGTCGCGCCGCTGACCGAGGCGCTGAGGTAGTACATGCCGGCGACCGGCCAGGTCACGGAGATGTGGCCGTCGGCGTCGGTGGTCAGCTCGATCTCGTCCTGTGCGTTGCGATAGCGCATGGCGCCCGGCAGGATCTGCACCTTCATGTCGGCGGCGGGTTTGCCGTCGTAGGTGAAGGCGAAGGTTGCGGCTTCACCGGAGTAGAGGTCGTTGGGGTGCGTCACGGCGACCAGCTCCAGGCCTTCGCCGCTGGACTTCAGCTCGCTCGGGCTGCCGACGGTGACGAAAGTTTCGACCCGGCTGGCGACTTCGCGCACGATCAGTTCGGCGGCGTCGGCCGGCACCTTGCTCGCCAGCTCGGCGCGCGTGCCACGCCAGCGCTTGGTCTCGCTGCCTTCCTTCCAGCTCGCCATGACGCCCGCGCTGACCATGGCCAGGCGATAGGTGCCGTCGGCCGTCAGGTTCACGTCGAAGACCGAGCGCAGCTTGCCGGTGTGCACGTTCTCGGCAGCCACGGCGCTGCCGTCCGGCGCGCTGATGACGAGGCTGTCGTTGATCTGCAGCGGGCGGTGGTTGAAGTGGAAGACCTGGTTCGACGAGGCGCCGTCTACGGTGATGTAGCCGCCCTTGGACAGCACGGTGGACGACGGCAGCAGCCAGCGCTCATGTGCGCCGGCCAGCGGTGCGACGAGGGCCGAGGCGAGCGCGGCGAGGGCGATGCGGGTACGCAGTTTCATCGTGGGTACTCCTTCAGGTGAAATCAGGGGATGAGTTCGAGCGAGACGCGGCCGAGCTCGCGCTCGCCCTTGCCGGATGCGGTCGTTTGCGCGGCGGGCGGCC